>VBKF01000179.1:0-3247 GCA_005888095.1 Deltaproteobacteria bacterium
AACGTCGGGCAGGTGAACTACGGCGCCGCCAAGGCCGCCGTGGCGCTCATGGCGGTCGTCATCGGGCAAGAGATGAAGAAGTACGGCGTCACGGCCAACGCCATCGCGCCGCTCGCTCGGACGCGGCTCACCGTCGACGCCACGCCTTCCACCGCCGCGATCATGGGCCAGAAGCCGCCCGAGGGCGAGTTCGACGTCTTCGATCCGCGCAACGTCTCGCCGCTGGTCGCGTGGCTCGCGAGCGACGACGCCGCGGAGATCAACGGGCAGGTGTTCCGCGTCGGCGGCGCGAGCGTCTGGCCGATGCGCGGCTGGCACTCGGCCACGCGCATCCGCGGCGACAAGAAGGTGTGGGAACCGGCCGCCCTCGGCAAGCGGATCAAGGAGGAGCTGGCGAAGGGCATCACCGCGCCCGAGAGCCTGGGCGACGTCTTCTCCGGAGGGCTGTGAGCGCGCCGGCGCGCCGCCGGATCCTCGTCGTCTGCCACGCGAACACGAGCCGCAGCATCATCGCCGAGAAGCTCCTGCTGCGGCTCCTCGCGGAGCGGGGGCTGGCCGACCAGGTGGAGGTGCGCTCGGGCGGGATCGCGCCCTACGCGCGGGACGGGAGCCTGGTCTCTCTCGACGCCCGACTGGTTCTGCGCGAGGTCGGGATCGAGCTGCCTCCGGGCGCCGGGGCGACGGACTTGAAGAACCAGCGCCACCTGCTCGCCAGCGCCGACACGATCCTCGTCATGACCGAGGAGCAGCGGCGCATGCTGGCGGCGTTCCCCGAGGCGGCGGGCAAGCCGGTCCTCACCGTCCGCGAGCTCGCCGGCGAGTCGGGCGACATCGCCGACCCCTCGATGCAGGACGAGGACGTGTTCCGGCGCTGCCGCGACGAGATCACGCGCTGCCTGGCCCTCGGCGTCGAGCGGCTCCTCGGGACGTGAGGCGTGTTCGGCCTCTTCAAGAAGACGCCGAAGCTCGAGGCGCGGTTCGAGCCCCGAATCGCCGTCGGCCGCGAGCTGGCGCGCGAGGTCCAGGTGGCGGGCGAGCTCACGCTCCACAACACGGGCCGGGACGCCGAGCTCACCGACCTCGAGCTCGTGCTGATCGCCGGGGGGACGCGACGGATCGACCTCGTGCTGCCCGACGCATGGCGAGGGCGGGTACGCGTGCCCGGAGGCGGCGAGCTGCGCGAGAAGGTCGACTGGACGGTGAAGCTCGCCGCCCCCATGCGCGCCTCGAGCGCCGAGATCCAGGTGAACACCACCGAGGGTGGTAAGCGCCGCCCGCTCGCGATGACGCCGCCGTTCCCGCTGGGCAACGAGTGACGCCGACTGCGGCGTCGCGGCGTGGGTGGCGAGAACCGAGTTCGCCGACCATGCGCGCGGCGGCACCGCGCACCGGCAAGCGGCAGGCGGCGGAGGTGGCGGCGCTCGTCGAGCGGCTGGAGCGGCTCGACGCTTCGGGCTTACGAACGCTCGCAGGTGCCGCCTGCGGGTTAACGTCCTGACGTTGCGCACGAGCCCCCGCGGAACGGACGGCCGAAGATTCGCCGCGACGAGGAAGGCCGCGCCGCGCCCACCGCGCGCCACGTCGAGCGCGGCCGAGAGCAGACCCAGCTCCCGCTTGCGGCCGACGAGCGGCCGCGGCGCACGGAGGCGCAACCGCCGGGCGTTACGGGCAATGAGGGGGCCATGACGCGTCTGAAAGTAGACCGATCAATCGCTTGCCGTCGGCAGTCCATGGCGGTCCTAGACCGCTGTCCGTGCTACGGAGAGTGACCACTTCGCCCGGCCTTGGCGTACGGACGAGCTCCGACTCCGTGGCCACGAAGACGTCATGCAGTATCCTGTCGGCCAGGCGCTCCGCTGCCGTCCGGAGGTCGGCGCGCAGCAGCGCGGCGTCATTGCCCGCAAGTTGGAAATACCGTCTCTCTAAGCCGCGGTAGAACCACCGGCCCTCGTAGAGGCTGGCCTTGTCGTTGATCCGGCGCAGGCGAGCACGCGCGCCGACGAGAAGCGTCACATCGGGGTTGAACTTCCCATCCGAGATGAAGCTGGGACCTTCGATCTTGATCTCGAGCCAGTGGTCGAACGTGGCGCCGGGCGCGACCCCACCGGTCGCAATCATCAGCTTGGTCGTCGCATCGGTGCGGCTCAGCAGCCGGTCGCGAACGAGGATGGCCACGTCCGTGTCCTTCGTCGCCGCCTTCAGGCTGGCCTGCGCCGCGTGACCTTCTCGCCCGGTTGCGCAGCAACGGCACCGTAGATCGCGCCGCCGGCAGCGAACGACGGGATGAGGATCGCGTCGAGCGCCAAACCCATTGGATCAGTCGGTACCCCAACCGTCGTCAGGTAACAAAGTGCTCCGAGACCCGCTCCGGACAAGGCGCCGCGACCCCTGCCCTTGATCGGCGTCTCGACATCAGCGGGGCCAGCCGAGTTCGTTACATCGAGACCGACAGACAGGATCTGTGCGCGAAAGGCACTTGACGGTGGCGGCACCCTGACCGGGGGCCCTGTGCAGCCCCCCAGGATGAACAGGATGGCGACCGCAGGGAGCTGGGGCTTGCGCATAGCCTTCCTCCGCATCGGCTTGTTCATGGACGTTGTTGAGATGGCGTTTCGCAGCTACCGGAGTACACCCAATGGCGTGGAAGCGGTGCCGCGCGCGGCTGGAGTGTCTAATCGCAATGCAGCTTGTTCCAACATGCCGTGGATCGGGAGCGGCGGGCGCCACAGGTGGTGGGGCTCGTCGAGCGGCTAGGGCAGCTGGACGGGAGCCGCTTGCGGAAGTTATCAACAATCGCCGCAGCGTCTGGAACCCAGAACCGGCCGCAGGCCAGCGCCATGGATTCGTCTTCTTGCATGAACCGTGTCGCCGTCGAACGCAGCGTCAGCTCGACACGGCGACCGCCGGCGCAGGTTTATGGCGGGGTAAACGGTCACCCTACGAGAGTCTGGCACGCCCAGGACCTTGAAACCACACAAACCTATTTGCAGTCAGCGAGGGGCAGCTTCGGGCAGTGGGCTGGCTCGGGCGCGTCCCTGGCGCTGAACTGGCCCTTGCGGTCGATGATGATAGACCCGCCAAAGTTCGCGCAGAACGTCGCCGGTCCCGTGGTGAACACGACGGCGACACTTCGCTGAGACGGCTCGTCGAGCGTGTAATCGATCTTGGCGCCCTTCGCCACGGCCTTGAGGACTCTCACGCCCTTCAGCACCGCGGCCTTGACCGGCGACACGGATCGTCTCGGAGC
>VBKF01000179.1:3268-12180 GCA_005888095.1 Deltaproteobacteria bacterium
GCCCTAAACGTGAACGCGTCCTTTCTCGCGCGCCAGCGCTGGGCTGGGAGGTCGAAACAAGCGGCGTCGGAACTGCCGGCGGTGCTGAAGACGTAGAGGCGGGCACCGTCCAACGTGGGCGCGACCCCGCTCGCCACGATCGCTCGATCGTCAGCCAGGAAGTTGATTGCCCGCCTACCCGGCTTTCCCGTGTCCCTGATAAGGAGCTTCTTCCCCATGATGGGCTGAATGAGGGTGGTCGACGTCGTCGTGGTCGTGGTGGTGGTCGTGGTGGTTGTGGTGGCGATGGTTGTGGTGGTGCTGGTGATAGCGGTGGCGAAGATGGGCCGCACGAAGACGTCCTGGCTCTTGTTCGCGTCGTCCGGCACGAGGTTGTTGGCGAGGCTGTCGAAGGCCACGAAGCGGCCGTCGGCTGAGATGGACATGGATCCGCGGCTGCCGGAAGGGCCGTTCGCCTGGCCGCCGTTCGTTGCCACACTCACCAGCTCAATCTTCCCTGTCTGCAACTCGCGGACGAAGGCGTCGGCGAATCTGTTCGTGTCGTTCGGCGCGAGGTTGGTGGCATCGCTCGCGAAGGCCACGAAGCGACCGTCGGTTGAGATGAACGGGATGCCGGAAGAGCCGTTCGCCTGAGTGCCGTCCGTCGCCACGCTGACCGGCTCGGTTGTAAATATCTGCAGGTCGCGGACGAAGATGTCAGTGAATCCGTTCGTGTCGCCCGCCACGAGGTTGGTGGCATCGGTCTGGAAGGCCACGAAGCGACCGTCGACCGAGACGGACGGGAAGGTGGAAGGGCCGTCCGCGTCGAAGAAACTCACGCCCCGGGTTGTCCCTGCGTGCCGGTCATGAATGAAGATACCCGTGGTCCGGTTGGAAGCATCCGTGAGGTTGGTGGCGTCACTTGCGAACGCCACGAAGCGACCGTCGGCGGAGATGAACGGGAGGGTAGAAGGGCCGTTCGCTTGGCCGCCGTCCGTGTGCAGGCTCACGCGCTCGGTTCTCCCCGTCTGCCGGTCATGGACGAAAATGTCGGTGAATGCGTTCGTGTCGACCGGTATGAGGTTGGTGGCATCGCTCGCGAAAGCCACGCAGCGGCCGTCGGCTGAAATGGATGCAAAAGAGCTGGAGCCGAGTCCCTCCTTGCCGTCGGAGGCGACGCTCACGCGCTCGGTTGTCCCCTTCTGCCGGTCACGGACGAAGATGTCCATGGTCTCGTTCCCGTCACCAGGCACGAGATTGGTCGCATCGCTCTGGAAGGCCACGAAGCGGCCGTCGGCCGAGATGGATGGGGAAGAGCTGGGGCCGAACCCCTCCGAGCCGTCGGAGGCGACGCTCACGCGCTCAGTCGTGTGCATCTGACGGTCGCGCACGAAAACGTCGGTGCGGGTGTTTGTGTCACCCGGCACGAGGTTGCTGGCGTCGCTCGCGAACGCCACGAAGCGGCCGTCCTTCGAGATGGACGGGGAAAAGCTGGAGCTGTTCCCCTCAGTGCCGTCGGTGGCGACGCTCACGCGCTCGGTCGCCTGCGCTGCAGCCGATGGTGATGTTATCAGCCCCGCCAACAACGCGAGGGCGAGCACTCCAAGCCGGGCGATTGGACCGTGTAGCGGGCCGTTTGCCTGCGACGGCAACGGTAGCCACTGCGGGGTACGAGGGCTCTGGGAACGGAGATCCGCAAAGCGGCCCGCCCCAACTGAGGGCTGCGTCGTCGAGACCAGACCGTGTGCTGGCGGCATGTCTCCTTCCTCCCTTGGAGGCGGACCCCTGAAGCGGCCAGCCCAGCCGCCGCGCGTCCACAGCTGCCCGATCCCGTGCTGCGCCGGCCCATAGCGCTGACGGATGCCACGGCGACCAAGACCGCCAGAACCGGCCCGGCGACAGCGGTGACCGGCGCAAGGTAGCACTGCAGGCGGTTGTGAGCCGTCGGGACCAATTCGCCCGTGGGAGGCGTGGATGATGGGCAAGGAGGTCACTCACGGCATGGTGGTGCTCGTGGTCGTGGCCGTTGTCTGGGTGGTGCTCGTCGTCGTCGTGCTCGTTGTCGTGGTTGTGCTTGTGGTCACCTCGCACTCCGCCCCAGCGGGCAGCGGCGCGCAAGTACTGCTACAGTTATCGCAGCAAGTCTCGTAAATCGTGTCGCCGCTATCTGCCTCGTCTCCGACGGGCGCGCACCTCTTACCGATTCGCTTGCACTGTGAATTCCGGCAGGCTCGCTGGCAGAGCCTGAGAGCGACCGAGTCACCCTCACAGCGGTCCTCGCATTCCCCGTAGCAGGCGCCGACGATTCCTTGGACGCAGGCTAGTGCCTGGGCGGCGCAGGAACACGGGTCGTCGTCCGGAGTGAGAGGGTCGAAGACCAGACCACCAGTCGCGGTGATCGAGGGCGCGGTCGACGTGGTTGTGGACGACGTGGTTGTGGTGTGTGAGCGGCAGGCCGCTCGGCACTGCGTCCGTTCCGTCGCGGCCTCCCTCCGGCAATCCGCCAATGTGTCGCAGTTTCGCAGCGCTTGGTGGCGGCAAATGGCGACCACGTTGTCGCGGTGATCCCGGCACCTGTCCACGCACTCGTGCAGGAGGGTGCAACGGCCGGGGACGGCCCCGACCAGGCAACCGGACTGGCAGGCGTGGAAAACAACCCCTCCTTCCGCCCCGCAGCTCTCACGCACGTCGTCCGAGAGGCACGCGTCACGGCAATCGTGTCGATTACTGGCGAAGGTGCTCTCACAATCCGCGAGACAGGGACGGCGCTGGCAGCCCGGGCCGCACCTACGACGCGGTCTGGCGGACCCGGGAGGCCCTGTGAGCACGACCATCGCGACAAGTAGGATGATCCCTCGGTGCATCCGCTCGCTCATATGACTTCTGTCGGTTTGCGCCGAACCCGGCTGACACTCAGCGTCGGGCACCTTGTACACCTCCTCTCGATAAAGCGTCCACACCTTGCGTACCGAAAGGAACAGCACGCTGAACCTCCGAAGTCCGGCGGCGGTGCCTCTAGGAGCTCCGGATGGGTGGGTCGGGGTCCTACTATCCGGGACAACTGCCACGAGCTATTCCTGCGCGGCGTCACACGGAACCCGCGCCTATTAGGCGCCTATTATTGATGTCAGAAACGTCGTAAGTGCCCTCCCAGTAAAGGAAATTGCTGGGACCCGCGAGTTGGATGATCACGCGTAGCGTCAGCGGCAACGGCGGCACTCTGAGGCTTCGGCTGGAAGCTGTATGGCCTTGATCTGGCTCGCTGCTCACGCCTACCCTCCGTATCGGCATCGGCGCCATACGAACTGACGCCACTCTTCCGCAAAGCGCGGCCAGCCAGTCTTGAGGATCTCCACGTCGAGGCCCGCTGCGGCGGCCGCGTCGAGGGCGGTGAAGACGTCCACCAGCGCGACCGCTGTCCCCCGCGTGCGTTGCACGTCCTGTACGGCCGCCGCGATCTCGGTATTGAAGGCGATCACCTTCGCGCGGATGGCGGCGCGCTCCCCGGCGTCGAGGACCTTGGCGCACGGCGGCGTCGGGTTCCGTCTTCCCGTCCGGGTTGCGGCAGCTCGTGACCTCGCCCTCCGCCCGCCTGAGCGCAGCGATCCGGGTCGGGTCGGGGAGGTTCGCGACCGCCATGCCGGCGTCGGTGTCCGCCAGGGCGTCGAGCAGCGTCCGGAAGCGCCGGCCGAGCTCTTCGGGATCGAGCGTCCCGGTGGCCGAGCTCCCGAGGGTCCTCGCCACCACCTCGTCGTACCCCAGCCACACGAGCAGGAAGCTTGGCTGGAGCTCGCGCGCAAGGGTTACCTGCGAGGCGGGGCCTGACGACGGCAAGATGAAGAACTTGAGAAGCCTTCGGCCATCCACGCCGTCCGAGAAGATGTGCTTGGCCACGTCCTGCCCGTCGATCGCCTCGAACACGGTGGCGGTGTCCTCGCCGGGGACCGCAAGGTTGCGCGGCCGACGCCTCGCGAGCGGAAGGCCGACGCCCGACCCCGACCGGACGACTTCACCCGGGTCGAGTCGTCCGTTCCGGTTGGCGTCGACCACCTGGAACTGTGGCGGCAAGCCGGGTCGCGTCACCACGGGCAACGGCAACCTCACGTGCGCGCGACGGGCGATCAACGCGGGCACGCTGTCTACCTGACCGGGGTGTCCCACGCGCACGAGTCCGCCGGAGCTGTAGCCCGAGAGCATGCTGTCGCCGACCACCACCATCTGCCGCAGCCGCAGAGAACGCGGCCCGGCAGCTGCCGGGACAGCCGTGAACAACAAGGCCGCCATATATACAAGCGCCGTCGTGAAAGAGCGCGTCGTCACTGCCTCCTTGGCGCAAACGCGCCGGTCGTCGGTATACGGTGCAGCCCCGATTCGCTGGACCCGCCTCGCAAGCCGCAGCAGGAACGCGCCGGCCACCGACATCGACACGCCCGGCAACAGTGAGGCGCGCGTGGGCAGCTCGCGTAGCGGCACGGCCCACGCGAGATGAGCGACGACGGCCGCCAGGACGCACGCGATCCCGAAGAGGAGCGCCGCGACCCCGGTGAAGCGGCAGGCGGTGCGCAGCAGCGCCTGCCGCTCGAGCAGATTCAGATCTTCGCCCGTGGTCGGGTGCTCAGGATTTACGACGACGAGCACGCCGACGTTGCCCGTCGCCGTCCGGAGCGGTGCGCACAGCAAGGCTCTCGTATTCATTCTCGTCTCCTGGGCGCCTCCCTCGGCGCTCGCTATGGATCGAAACGATCCAGCCTCGACGTGACACGGACGCAGTTCGGTAGTTTCCTTTCGGCGCACCCGTTACCGCCGATCTCCACGACCAGCCGCATGCCGGCGCCCGTGGCGCTCGCGCGCTCGTCGATGAGGGTCGAAATCACCGGTGCCATCCGGAAGGCGTAAAAGCCCTGGCGGGTCCTCCGAAGCGTCGCTTTTTGCACGGCGTCGGTTGGTGCGTCCGGGGCGAGGTAAACCCACTCCTCCCGCCCGGTCTTGCGGCGTGACCAGAGGCCGTGCCGGAGGGGCTCGGAAAAGATGGTGTGCGGGATGGCCGTGCTCCCCGTGATCTGGAGCGTCACGAGCACGTCGTCGCCCATCGCCGGGTCGAAGGGTCGCGTGGGATGGACGACCCCGCCGACATTCCGCAGCACATCGTCTCCACCGCCGGGACCCGTCCGCCTGTAGTCGATGATAATGCTCTGTACGCGGGGCATTGCCGTGCACTCGGGCCCTGGGTCGCAGCCGTCGTTGAGCTGGCAGGTGTCGGAGCAGCACCGGTCGGTGCCATTCGCGGCGCCGTCGTCACAGGCCTCGCCCGGATCGATGATGCCGTCTACGCACCGCTCGACCGTGCAATCCGACCGGCAGCCGTCTCCGCGCGTGTCGTTCCCGTCGTCGCATGCCTCGCCATGGTCGACCACGCCGTTGCCGCACGTGGTCAGCGCGCTCAGGAAGGCCGTGATGTCATCGATCTGGTCCGGGGTGATCTGGACTCCCCCGACGAGCTGGCCGGCCGGTGAGCGCTGGAACGCCGGGCTGTCGTAGAAGGCGACCGCGTCGCGCAGCGTGGGCGCGGAGTTGTCGTGGAAGAAGGGACCCGTCCGGGCGATGCCCATGAGAGGCGGCACGTTGAACTCGCGCTGACCGTTTGCCTCTCGGGCGCCAAGCGGGCCGCAGGAGGGACACTCCGGCGGCGGCGTCCGGTTGACGGGTGCGTTCACGACGCCGGTGTTGAAGGAGCCGACCCCGGCCAGGACCTCGCTGTTGTGGCAGAACGAGCACTTCGCGGGTCCGAAGAAGAGCGTACAACCTTGCGCCTGCGGGCGTCCGGTGAAGTCACAACGCCGGTCGGTGAAGAGCGCGTTCAGGTCGAAGTTCCGATCGGGCGGTGCGAACACCGACCGCTGGAAGGCCTCGACGGCGTCGATCTCCTCCTGCGTCGGCAGCCGGAAGTGGATGCCCGGGACGCGATCGAGCCGCTTCGGGGCGTGCTGGACGATCGCGCCGAGCGCGAATTCCCCGAGGGTCGGGACATTCCCGCTGAGCCCGTAGGGGGCGGTGAGCGCCGCGTTCAGGATATGCGGCGTCCCGCGGAAGACGGGCGGCTGATCGAAGCCGTCGATGTTCTCCAGGATGAGCGCCCGCGGCCCGTGCATCAGCGCCGGGTCCTCGAGGCTCGCGAGCTCCGGGACGAACTCGGCGACGAAGAGCGGATCGTGAGCCGGCAGCGTGGCGATGAACGCCGGGCTCAGGGTGAAGTTGTTGGCCGCGGGGTGGCACGTCGCGCAGGTCCTGCCGTTGCCGTCGAACGTCTCCTGCGAGAAGACCCTCGCCCCCTCGAGCTCCAGGTCGAGGACCGGCCGCCCGGCGTGCTTGTCGGCGATGCTCATCAGCCCGCCGATGACGATCTCGTCCGGCGCGTCCGGCACCCTCCGGACCACGACGACCATGTCGAGCTGGAAGCGCGCGAGCCGCGCGCGGCCGACGTGTCTCTTGAGCTCTCCGGTACCGCCGGGCGCGAGGGCCCCCACGTCGATGATCTCGTCGCCGTCGGGGCCCCGATCGAGTGCGATCGAGTGGCCGGGGCCGGGTGTGTTGTGAACGAGGAGCACCTCGTACGCCGCCCCCGCCGGCAGGAGAGGCAGGCCTTGTACCTCCTTCACCGTGACCATGCCGCGCGCGGCGTTGACCACGGCCCTTGCGGTCGCCTTCGACTGCACCGTGGACAACGCGGGAAGGGGATGGAGCGGGATCGTCACCTTCGCCGATGCCGTGGCCGCGAGCGTGCACAGCGCCGCGACGATCGGCCCGTGCAGGATGCGAGTCTTCTCCATGACGTCCTCCCTCGAATGGTCACGTCGGAAGCCGTTGGGTTCAGTCCGACTTCGCCGTGAGCGTCGCGCCCGAGCTGGAAACGTGAACCTCGCTGTAGTTCGCCTCCCAGCAGGCGTTCCCGTCGCTCCTGCGCAGCTGAACTCTGAGCGGCGTGCGAAGAGGAAGCGGCGGCACGCCGAGACGACGCCCTTTGCCTGCGACCGCGATGCTCGACGTGCCCGGCGCGGCGGCCCCCTTGAGCCTCACGGAGAGGAGGCCGTCGGGGGTCAGGGCATTGTCCCGGTAGTTGTAGCCGGCGCGGGTCTCCTTCCAGCAGCGCGCGCCGGCGCAGACGCCGCCGGCCGGGGCCGTGGTGTCGAGCCGGACGGCTGGCTCGTCCCCGGTCGCGTAGAGGCAGAGCCGGTAGTCGGTTTCGTGGAGAGGGTCTCCGAAGTCCGCCTTCGGCGTGGGTCCGCTGCCCTTCCAGTGCCAGACCACCCGGTCCCTCCGGTCATCCGGGAGATTCGCGACCGTGAGCGAGGCGCCTCCCGGCATCGCCGGCTCGCACCCGCGCGCGGGCTCCTCGACGCAGCCGGTGAGGGGATCGCAGGTGAGGCAGCCGCCGCAGGGCGCGTGCTCACACGTCCCCGATGCGTTGCAGCGGTCGGTGGTGCACGGGTCGCCGTCGTCGCACTCTTCGCCGGGATCGATCACGCCGTTGCCGCAGCTGGCGCCGGGTGCGGGCGGCTCGACGTGGCACGTCCCGCCGCTCTCGACCACGACGCCGGCGATGCCCTGGTTGTTCCTCGGTGCGGGTGTCGCGAGGCGGAAGTCGGCGTTGAACTGGCCGGGATCGCCGAGGCCGGGATCCTCGAAGCGCTGAAACCACTGGAGACTCGTGGCAGCGCCGACCGGCAAGGCAGGCGCGGGGGGACCCGCAGTCCCGGTGCCGCCGCGGAAGTCGCCATATGAGAGACAGATATTCACCGGAAAGCACGGTGGCTCGGCCGGGGCGGGGTGCGGTACATTTTGGAAGCACACCTTCCCGCCAGGCGCTGCGATCGAGAGCGGGCTGATGAAATCCGGCTGCGGCGCGCCGGGAAGATCGGCGAACGCCCGCGTGGCGATGAGTGCCGAATTCCCTTCCGGCAAAGGATCGTCCGGCTTGTGTGGGAAGGCGAACGCACCCGTCTGCGTGCCGTTTACATCGAAGAACGCCAGCTCAGTGCAGCCGGCCCAGTGGTTTTGAAACCGAGGGAACAGAATCTCCACGAACTGGACGCGCGGGTCGCCAGCGCAGCCCGCCATGACCTCGTCGAACTGCACTTCGTGGTTGTTCGCGTAACAGAGTCGCGGGATGGCGAGGAGGGCGAGCGCGATGCCCCGCAAGGTGGCCGTGCCGAACGGCCGCGTATCGGGACGTGAACGTACGATCGTCATCGAAGGTCCTCCGTTCTTCGCTATGCGAACGGCGGTTAGGTTCGTGGACGGAATGTCCGGGAAGCTGGGGACGAGGCGCGCCCGAGCGCCTCCCGTCGCCAACGCTCCACCCGCGAGCGGACGCACGAAGCATCGAGGTGGAGCGCATGGCAGACGTTCACGAAGGAGAAGGGCCAGTCGAAATCCTCGGCTGCGATCCATGCGTCGACCTCCGCGGCGAGTCTACGTGTGCGGCGGTCGGACGCGGCGACGTGCTGGGCAAGCGTCAGCAGCGCGTCATCCAGCACGGCGAGCATCAGTCGCTTTTCCGGAGGAAGGGAGGCACCCACCGGGAGCGGGCATCGGACGGGAGCTGGGCAGTGCGTGCCGTCTCTGTCGGCCTCGACGACGCGAGAGGCGGCGAAGACCCTCGAGACCGTAGAGAGAGGGCGGTCGAGGCTGCGGGGGAACCCCCAACGGAAGCGGCGCGGCCGGATCGGCTTTACCTGTCGGATCAACCGTACCTGCCCTCGAGGCGCCCCGGGCCAAGCCTGCGTTTCGATCTCAGGCCCGAATGGGCCGCGAGCCGGATCCCCGTCCGGCCGGCGTGTTTCGGGACACGCGCGCCTCGGCTCTTCGCCGCATCCACTGCTCGTAGGCGCGGCGGAACTCGTCGATGAACTCGATATCGGCGGCGGCATGCTTCA
>VBKF01000180.1 GCA_005888095.1 Deltaproteobacteria bacterium
CACGACGGGCAGCGGGCAGAATGCGGAAGACGGGCTCGCCCGCCGCGTCGTCAGCGCTCGCGCGTGCGCCTCTTCGATACGGGCGCCGCGCATCGCGATGTCGTTGCGCCAGCGATCGAGCGTCGCGGAGACGACTGCAGGCTCGGCGGCGGTGAGCAAGAGCGCGTGAGCGCAGAGGTCGTCGCCTCGCTGGCTGTCCGGGTTCGCGGAGTCCCGCAACCACACGTCGAACGACGCCGCG
>VBKF01000181.1 GCA_005888095.1 Deltaproteobacteria bacterium
GATGTAGTCGTCGGCGCCCAGCTCGAGGCCGAGGATCCGGTCCACCTCGGTGCCCTTGGCGGTGAGCATGATCACGGGCAGCTCGCGGAGCGTGTCGTCGGTCCGCAGGCGTCGGCAGACCTCGAGGCCGTCGGTCCCCGGCAGCATGAGGTCGAGGACGACGAGCGCCGGCCGGATGGCGGCC
Source organism: Deltaproteobacteria bacterium (assembly GCA_005888095.1). GTDB lineage: Bacteria > Desulfobacterota > Binatia > DP-6 > DP-6 > DP-3. The sequence continues at coordinate 185 of VBKF01000181.1, forward strand.
GCGCGCTCGAGCGCCTTCTCGCCGCTGTCGGCCTCCTCCACGGCGTAGCCCTCCTGCTCGAGGTGGTAGCGAACCAGCTCGCGGATGTCGGCCTCGTCTTCGACGATTAGGATGGTCGGCTTGGCTGCCAAACGTAGATCCGAGCCCGATTCTACGCCCGGCGTGTTGCGGGCCGATTACCGCTGCGTGAATTCACGAGCAGTTCAACGCTATCGCGGCCGGCGGTGGCGAGCAAGCTGGACGATCACCTGCACCCCGCGCGCGTCGAGCCGGGCGAGCGCCTCCCGGACAGTGGACAGCACGCGGTCGCTCGTTTCTCCCGACACGCTCACCTCGAGGACGGCCTGGCGTCCCGTCGCGAGTGCGTCCTCGGTGATCACCTCGAGCAGGTAAGGGGTGAGGGGGCCGGTCCTCATGAGGCGCGCGCGTGCGTCCGAGCCAAGGCGTCGGATCTCGGCATGAACCAGGGGAAGGTCCGTCATGTCCCTCTGGTAGCATGCGGGCGTGACCATGAGGTTACACGTCGGCTAATTCGTGAAGTCATCGGCCCGACACGCCGGACCCCCGCGGTGTTTGTCGGCCTCTAGAAGACGAACTCCACCTGAAAGCGCACGTTGTCGCGGTCGCGCAGCGTGCCGACCTGCCCCGTCGGCGGGCCGTCGATGCGCGTGTAGTCGAAGATGAAGCGGAACGGGTCGCGGACGTAGGCGACGCCGGGCTGGTTCAGGATGGCGCCCTGCCAGTCGTAGAACAGGGTGTAGGCGGGGACGATGCGGCCGCCGTAGTAGGAGGTCGTGATGAGCAGCGTGTGGAGGAACTGGTCGTCCTGGAGGTGGAAGAGTCGGGGGCGGAGCTTGCACGGCTGCTTGTTCCGGCAGCCGGTGCCGACGACCAGGATTGACTTGTCGACCGGGATGTTCCGGAAGACCACCGGGAGGACGAGATCGCCCGGCGAATCGAAGACGTGCTTGTAGAAGAACTGGGTGCTGAAGAAGAACGTCTGGGCCCGGTTCAGTGAGCGGATGAAGCGGTTCACGTCGAGCCCGAGGTTCATGTTGAACGTGTCGAGCTGGAGGAGGCGCCCCGCGATCTGGCCCTTGCGCGTCAAGTCGAGGAAGCGCGGATAGACGAACGGGTCGAGGCCGCCCTCCACGTTGTTCTCGCGCTCGAGGCGGCGGAGGGCCGCCGATCCCCCGCACTGGGGCGCAGCTGACCCCGGCCCACACTGAGAGTCCGCGCTGCTCCCGCGTCCCTGGCGGTTCATGGGCTCGCCCTGGAGCCACGCCACCTCGGAGCGGACGATCGCGTAGTACGGGGGGACCGGGAAGGTGAGCGAGCCGCCTGTGATCGGCACGCGCGGGAAGCGCTCGATCGCGTTGATCTCGTGGCCGAACTTCGGGAAGGCAAGCGGGAACCTCGGCGGGTTCTGGCCCGGAATCTGGAAGCGCACGCCGGGTATGTCGAGATACGTGTAGTAGTGAGCCACCGTGTAGGTGACGTCCCGGTACGTGGCCACCACGCGGGCGCCGGCGCGGATGTCCCGCCGGTTGGGGACGTCGGGGACCATGAGAAGCGCCGGGTTGGGGAAGCCGAGACCGCCGGGCACCCAGGGCGACCCGGGCGCAATCGGCGGCAGGAGCGAGATCTTGTTCCCGACGGCGGCGAAGCCCTCGAGGAACGTGTCGGCGAGCGGGCCGATCGAGCCGAAGTGGTAGCTCCCGCGCAGCATGTCGAGCGGCAGGCGTCGCTCGTCGAGCGGTAAAAAGAAGCCGCCGAAGCTGTTGTCGAGCGGGTTGATGTTGTCGAGAAGCCGGAAGTTGTCGGTCTCGCCCCACGCGAGGATCTGACGGCCGATGCGGATGTCGACGGGCCCCTTGCCGAGGTCCAGGTAGCCGAGGAAGAAGCGGTGTCGCTGGCGGGCGACGCTCCTCAGGAGGGCGATCCGCCGGTGGATCAACGCGTCCGGGAGGACGGGCGTCAAGAGCGGCGGCGCGTTCGGGAGCCGGATGAGCGGGAGGTCGAGCCGCACCGCCTTGGTGACCGGGAACTGGTCGCTCCACTCGCGCGGCCCGTAGTCGTAGATGCCCTCGCCCTCGCCGCGGTACTGGAGGCTGTACTTGAGGGTGTCGGGATCGAGCCAGCCGAACGCCCGGGCGACGCCGGTGCCCGTGGTGGCGAAGCGCTTGATGTCGTGGTCGAGCTTCAGCTCGAGGAAGTAGCGGTGCTGGCGGACGTGGCCCGCCGCGGAGCGCGGGAAGGAGAGGGGGTCGTCCGAGCCCCCCTCCTTCTCGGTACCGATCCGGACGTCGGTGTAGGCTCGCATGAGGAGCCGCATCTCGCCGCGGTCGTCGAGGGAGATGGCTCGTGCCATGGGGGCCGGGAGAGTGAGGAGGGTGGCGCCCGCCCAGGCCGAGACCCGGAGTCGCCGCCGCACGGTCGCTGTCTTCGCCATCGACCCTCCGGTTCGCCCGGCCCGGCTGGCCTGCGCCCGATGCTGCGTGAAAGGCGGCGGCTTTATAAGAAAGCCCCGAGAAGGGTGTCAAGGCAGGGTGGGCGCGGGGCCTAGCGGGGGCTCCGGCGCCGGTACTCCGCGAGCCCGGCCAGGCCATCGGGGCAGAAGGGCTCGCGGGTGGCGCGCCGGTCGATCTCCTCGAGCGTCACGAACTCGCCGCGCACGATCTCCTCGGGCTGCAGGCGAAACGGGCCCTCGTGGACCAGGCGGTACACCATCCCGTGCACGACGGTGTGCGCGTCGGCGTAGCGCAGCGGGAAGAGCGGCTCGAGCGCTCGCTCGACGCCCAGCTCCTCCGCAACCTCACGCCGCGCGCCCGCTGCGAACGACTCGCCGGCGGCGAGCACGCCCCCGACCGCCACGTCCCAGTGTCCGGGGTAGACGTCCTTGGTGAGCGTGCGCTGGTGGATGAAGAGCTCCCCGCGGCGGTTGAAGACGAGCACGTAGGACGTCCGGTGCGGCAGCCGCCGGGTGCGCATCTCCCGCCGGGTGACGACGCCGACGGGTCGGCCCGCCTCGTCGACCACGTCGACCAGCTCGGCGTCGGCCTCCGTCACGACGCGTCGTCGAAGCACCCGCCGACCGCGGCCAGCTCTTCCGGCGTGTTGACGTTGGTCAGGCTCCGCGCCGCGCCGCGCACCGCGCGCATCTCCGCTTCGCTCACGTAGTCGACGCGCAAAGACCGGAGCACGTCGCGCACCGCGTTGCGCCCCGCGCGGAGGCTCGCCTCGATGTCGGGCAGCGCACTGGCGGCGTACACGGCGTGCAGCGGCTCGATGTCGCCCTCCCAGCAGGGGACGACGGCGTCGGCGCGGCCGACACGCGCGAGCAGGAAGCGGATCACGTCCGGGTCGAGACCGGGCATGTCGCAGGCCGCGACGAAGACGTGCGGGTAACGGCTGGCGAGGAGGGCGGCGTGGATTCCCGCCAGGGGTCCGCTCCCGGGGAAGCGGTCGGCCACCGTCTCGACGCCGAGACCCTGGAAGCGCTCCGGGCGGTTCGTCGAGATCAGTACCTGCGGGAAGAGCTCCCGAAAAACGCGGACCGCGCGCACGGCGATCGGCTCCCCGTCGACCGCCGCGAACGCCTTGTCGCGCCCGCCCATCCGCGAGGCGCGCCCGCCGGCCAGGACGACGCCCGCCACGGGTGTCCGCGGGGCGATCATGGTGGCCATTCCAATACCCCCGGCCCGTTCACTGTCAACCAACTTGACAGCGCGGGCCAGGGGCGCGACATTCAACGGCTTCCGGGATGCAGCCGATCGCCGACGCTCTCGACGCGGCGGCCGAGTGTGTCAGCCGCGCGCGCTACGTCGTCGCGCTCACCGGCGCGGGCCTGTCCGTCGAGAGCGGCATCCCGCCGTTTCGCGGGCCGGGTGGCCTCTGGACCAGGCACGGCGAGCCTCCGATGGACGGGTACCAGCGCTTCCTGCGCGATCCGCGCGCGGCGTGGGAGGAGCGGCTGAGCCCGTCGGGACCCATGCGGGAGCTGTGGCAGGCCCTCGCCGAGGCGCGCCCGAACCCCGGCCATCTGGCCCTCGTCGAGCTCGAGGAGCTCGGCGTCCTGAAGGCGACGATCACCCAGAACGTCGACAACCTCCACGGGCTGGCCGGCAGCCGCCGCCTGCTCGAGATCCACGGCAACGCGACGCTCGTGCGCTGCATCGAGTGCGTCGCCCGCTTCCGTCGCGACGCGATCGACTTCGCCGAGCTCCCACCGCGCTGCCCGCATTGCGGCGGCATCCTCAAGAGCGACACGGTGTCGTTCGGCGAGCCCATTCCCCCCGACGTGCTCGAGGGCTGCTTCGAGGAGGCGGAGCGCGCCGATTGCATGATCGTCGCGGGCACGTCCGCCACGGTCTACCCGGCGGCCCAGTTTCCCGTCTCCATCCACCAGCGCGGCGGCGACCTCGTGGAGGTGAACCCCTACGAGTCGGAGATCACGCAGCTCTGCCGCCATGCCTTGCACGGCGCCGCGGGCGAGGTCCTGCCGCTGCTCGTCGAGCGTGTCCGCCAGCGGGTGTAGGGTCAGGGCGGGGGAAAGCCGACCAGCGCGGTGGCGCGCCCGCGGGCGTCGAAGCTGATGCTGCGGCCGTAGCCGTAGTACCACGTCGTCCAGCCGCCGCCCGACGACTCCACGAAGCTCGGGTCGCCGATCAGGCGCTGGACCTCGTTGCGCGACATGCCGCGCTTCACGGTGCGCAGCGCCTCGTAGGCCGGGCGCGGCTGCGGCTCGCCGTAGCTCGCCGGCGGCGGCGGCGGTGGGGCCTGGCTCGCCTGCGCCAGGGCGAGCGCCGTCTCGCGCTGCTCGAGCTGCGCGAGCACGGCCTCCATGCGATCCTCTGCGGCGGCCATACGCTCGGTGACGTCCGCGAGGCGATCGAGCACCGTCGCGAGACGCTCGAGCGTCTCGGCCTCCGCCTGGGCCCGCCGCGTCTCCTTCTCCTGGCGGTCGCGGCGGCGCTCGCCGGCCGTCAGCGTGACGTCGGACGGCGAGTGGAGGACGATCTCGGGCTTGCGCTCGTTCTCGACCACCTTGCCCCGGATCCGCACCTGCTTGCCGCTGTAGAGCTGCTCCAGCTTCTCGGGCGGGAGGTCCTTGAAGCTCTCCGCCTGGACCACGGCGGTGAAGCGGCTGAGCGTCGGGTCGAAGGCGAGGAGGCAGGAGAGCTGCGAGCAGCGCACGCCGAGGATCCGGCCCTCGACCACCACCTCCTCGCCCACGTGCTTCTCGGCCTCGTCCCACGGAATGACGGTCTCGGCCGAGGCGACGGTGATCGTCCCGACGATCGACAGTGCGCATCCCAGCCAGAACAGCCGCGCACGCCGCTTGACCCGGCCGAAGCGCATTCTGTAAACACCGCCGTTACACCGACGCGGCCTCTAAGTCCAACCCGTTCCTCCCGCGATGCCCCAGCACGCCGGCCCGGTCCCCGTCCCGACGCCCGAGACGCGACCCTACTGGGAAGCCGCCCGTCGGCACGCGCTCGAGCTGCCGCGCTGTTGCACCTGCGGGCACTGCTTCTTCTATCCGCGCGCCGCATGCCCCCGCTGCCTCTCCGGCGACCTCGAGTGGGTGCGGGCGAGCGGGCGGGGCACGCTGCACACCTTCACCGTCGTCCACCGCGGCCTGCGCGACTTCCCGCTCGGGACGCCGTACGTCATCGCGATCGTCGAGCTCGCGGAGGGGCCCCGTCTCATGACCAACCTGGTGGGCGTCGAGCCCGATCCGGCGTGCCTGCGGATCGGCATGCCGGTCGAGGTCGTGTTCGACGACGTGTCTCCCGAGGTGGCGCTGCCGCGCTTCCGGCCCGCTCCCGCATGACGGCCAAGGGGCGCGGCATGCGCGGCCGCGTCGCCATCGTCGGCGTCGCGGAGTCGGACGAGATGGGGAAGCTGCCGCACAAGTCGGCATTCGCGCTGCACGCCGAGGCCGCGCGGAACGCGCTCGCCGACGCCGGCCTCCGCAAGGACGACGTCGACGCGGTGTTCACGGCCGGGCTCTGGATGGCCTCGGAGGCCGCCGAGTACATGGGCCTCAGACCGCGCTACGTCGACGGCACGCAGATCGGCGGCTGCTCGTTCATCGCGCATGTCGAGCACGCGATGGCGGCCATCGCGGCCGGCATCTGCGAGGTGGCGCTCATCACGCACGGCGAGAGCGGCGCATCGCGCGTCGCCATGCCGGGCACGCGGTTCGGCCCCGATTCGGTCCGGCTCCAGTTCGAGGCGCCCTTCGGGCTGGCCGGCCCGCCCACGGGCTACGCGCTCGCCGCGGCCCGCCACATGCACGAGTTCGGCACGGCGAGCGAGCAGCTCGCCGAGGTGGCCGTCGCGACCCGCAAGTGGGCGGCCTTGAACCCGCGCGCGCTCATGCACGACCCGTTGACGGTGGAGGACGTGCTCGCCTCGCGCATGATCTCGTGGCCGCTCCACCTCCTCGACTGCTGCCTCGTCACCGACGCCGGCGGCGCCGTCGTGGTCACGTCGGCCGAGCGGGCGCGCGACCTCGCCAAGCGGCCGGTCTACGTGCTCGGCACGGGCGAGGCGTCGACCCACGTGATGGTGAGCCAGATGCCCGACTTCGCACGCTGGGACGCGGCGCGCCTCTCGGGCGAGCGCGCCTTCGCGATGGCGGGAGTCGCTCCCGCCGACGTCGACGTCGCGATGCTCTACGACGCCTTCACGATCGTGCCGATCATGGCGCTCGAGGCGCTCGGCTTCTGCCAGCCCGGGGAGGGCGGCCCGTTCGTCGCCGGCCAGCGGACCGCGCCCGGCGGCGACTTCCCGATGAACACCAACGGCGGCGGCCTGTCGTACACGCACACCGGGATGTACGGCATCTTCACGCTGATCGAGGCCGTGCGGCAGCTCCGCGGCGAGTGCGGCGCCCGCCAGGTGCCCGACTGCCGGCTGGCGATCTGCCACGGCCTCGGCGGGATGTTCAGCGCCGCCGCCACCCTGGTCGCGTCGACCGAGGTCTGATGGCTGCCGCCGCGCCGGTCGTCCTCTACACCCGGACGGGCTGTCCCTGGTGCGACCGCAAGCGCGCCGAGCTCGTCGCACGGGGCGTCCCGTTTCGCGAGATCGACGTCGCGGCGCGGCCCGAGGTGATCCCGGAGCTGCTGAAGCTCACGGGCGGGCGCCGCCTGGTGCCGGTGGTCGTGGAGGGCGCGCGCATCGAGGTGGCGCCGGACGGAGGCTCCCGGTTCTAGGGTGCGGACGCCGAAACTCAGGCTTCCGCGGCGCCTACGCCGAGGACGGCCACGCGCCGGGAACGCGCGAGGCGCGCAAGCGGTCGGTCGGCAGTGCAGAGCGAGCAACCTTCGTGCTCGGCCAGCGCGAGGTAGACGCAGTCCGGCAGCTTGTGACTCAGCTCGAGCGCGAGGAGGAGCGCCGTGTCGACCAGCTGCTCGTCCGCGACCAGCTGGATCACTCCGTCGTGGGCGGCGTCCAGGAGAGCCCGCAGGCTCGCCGCCGCGCCCGTCACGCGGAGCTCCCGTTGCACGACCTTCCGACGCAGCGTCGCCGCGGCCTCGACCAGCATCAGGCGGGGCGCGATCCACCGGATCGGCCGCGCAAGGAACGCGGCGGCCGTGTCGCTTCCGGGCTCGTCGACCACCCACTTGACGGCCACGGACGCGTCAACGACGGCGAGGCTCGCCGTCTCAACCCCACGCATCCCGGTCCTTGCGTATGAGAGCGGCGCTGTCGGAAGCGCTCTTGCCCTTCGGCCGGCGCGTCGCCGCCCGGCTCGCCGCCGCTCGCCGGGCGAACGCGTCGAGCTTCTTCGCCACCGACTCGCTCAGGGTCCTGCGCGCTTCCTCCTCCAGCGACACTCCGCGCTCCCTGGCTCTCGTGCGCAGTGCTCTGGCCACGCCGTCGTCGAGCTTGCGAATCTTCACCTCCGCCATGTGTTCGGCATGTTACCGATGCCCCCACGTGGGGTCAAGGTTCGCCCAGTGGCGAGGCGCGCATCTTCCTGTTTGCGTCGGCCGGGCGGGGTTCGCTGAATTGCTGAGGATCGTCGCGGATCGTGGGTGGCCCGGGTCTGATTGCCGAGCTCACGCGCCGCGCGCCGTTCCTGCTGCGATCCCGAGGAAGCGCAAGAGCTCGGCCGCGGTCTCCGCGGGCTTTTCCACCATCGGGATGTGCCCGACGTTTGGCATCACCACGACCTTGGCATCGGGCATGACGGAGCCGAGGATCCGGGCGCCGGAAACGTGCACGAGGCGATCCCGGGCTCCCCACACGATCAGCGCCGGCACGGACAGGCCCTTGACCGTCGCCTCGAGCGCGAGCGGATCTCCATTCAAGTCGGCGGAGATCTTCTCGTTGAACGGACGGTTCCGCACTCCTTGCTCGGCCAGGTAGCGCGCGATCGGCCGGGGGATGTAGGGGCGCTCGACGAAGACGAAATCGAGCAGCCGCTCGAAGCCGTCGGCGTCGCGTATGAACAGTGGATTCTCGCCCCTGGCCATGAGTTCCTGGAGCTCGCTCGGCTCCGCCGAGCGCACACCACCCGGCGCGAGCAGCCACAGGGTCTTCACCTCATGCGGGTAGCGCGCCGCGTAGGCGCCCGCGATCGTGCCGCCCATCGAGTTGCCCCCGAGGTGAAAGGAGTCCAACCGGAGCGCCTGCGCGAACGCGTGGACGCGCTCGACCTGATCGCTGATCGCGTAGCGGGCGTTCGGGTCGCGCGTGCTGTCCCCGAAGCCCGGCAGGTCCGGCGCAATGACGCGGAGGTGCGGCGTCAGGTACTTGGCGACTCGCACCCAGTTCGACTTGTCGGCGCTGAAGCCGTGCAGGAGGACGATCGCGTCCCCCCGGCCGCCGGAGAGGTACTCGATGTGAAGGCCGGCTGCGTCGATGCCGTGCTGCTCGAGCCCGGCCGCCGCGAAGCTCCGCCCGTTGCGCGAGGGTCAGCACGACGCCGGGGAGCAGGAAGTAGAAGGCCGCGAGCAGGGTGGGGACGGCCAGCAGGACGAACAGGAGGAGCCGCGTGCGGTTCTTCATGGAGACCCGTGCGGATGCCGGATGGCTCTGGGGAGCGTTCATCGATCGCAGGTAGCAGCGCAGGTCGCGTCGGGTCAACTCGGCTGGCGCCGCCCAACGCCGCATGGGTCAGAGGAACGGGAACACCGCGAAGTAGGCCGACCGCGTCTCGCCGGAGATACCCTCTGTCAGCACCTCAGGCTCACTGGCGCGCGTCTTTGTGCGCGTCCAGTGGAGCCTGAGGTTTGGCCTCCGCGGGATTCTCGGTCTCACGCTGATATGTCTCATGACAGCACCCGCTGCCGAAAGGGTAGAAGATCGTCAGTCGATCCTCATCGACCTCGAAGTGGCGAACCCACGGGCCAGGTGTAAAGCGGAGCCACTGTGTGGGGAGAAAAAGATCGCCGGGGCAGAACCACACGACCTTCCATCGACCGTGCCATACCGAATTCTCACCAACGTTTGGGTTGAGCTCACGAAGGCGATCAAGTTGGGCACCGCTGTACGCAAACGCGCATGTGCCGTCGGCGCGTAACTCGGCGGAATCCGGATGAGGCCGGAGGCGATCGGACAAATCCGCATCGAATCCTGGTGGGCGCCCCACGTAGCGCCACCGGCCAACCAACTCGGGACGGCTCTTCGTTGCCAGACACGGCACGGACATCGCCGAGCAGCCGTGGCTCACGAATGCGAGCAGCACGAGGGCCGGGGTCCTCATTTTTGCGCCATTTGAAGCCGAACGACGTGGCGGTTCAGCGGCCGCGCGAGAGCGCCGTCCGCTGCAAGCGCGAGTTAGACGGGTGCTCATAGGAACGTCACCAAAATCCCTACGACCATCAGCCAGTAGCCGAGACGGTAGATGTTGGCCATGTTCTCGGACATAAGCCCGGCGCCTAACCCATCGCCCTTGCGCGATCACGGAGACCTTCCCGATCACGAAGCAAACGAGGCCGGCGAGGACGATCCAGAACGCGCGTGGGTTCATGACGGTACCGTTAGCGATGTTCGAAATTGCTGCGACGCACGCCAGGGTGACGAAGATCACTACGCCCGCTTTGCCTACCGGGGTGAGTCTATTCTCCTTCATGAGCCTGCCCCCTTTCCGACGCCGTCTAACCCTGGCGCTGAGCCGCCGCGACGCGCAGCGGAGCGGTCGGCTCCAGCGCCGAGTTACAGTAGCCGGCTCCGGCTGCGCACGAACATTGACGATATTCACTTTGGAACGCGCGCGATGTCGATGGGTGCCGTCCACGCATAGCGGCGAACATCGCGCGGTTCGCCCCCTCCAGCGCTTGGGGCTCGAAGCTCTCCGCCGCGATCTGTGGCCCCCAGGCGTTCGTAGAACCGCCGGGCCTGATGGTTCTGCGCTATGACCCACAGGTAAAGGCCGCAGTCGGTGTAGTTCGCGCGGCACCAGCGCGCGACCTCGGACACGAGTCCTGTTCCCGCACCTTGCCTATGCTGCTGGCGACGGACGTGAATGTTGTCGAGAAGCGAGCCCCATTTCTCATCGTCACGACCGTACGCGCAAGCAAAGCCCACGACGAGGCCCTCCTCTTCGGCGAGGACAACGAACTGATTCGGAGGGGGCATGGACAAGCGTTTGTTCCAAACACCCATCCGATCCTGGAAGACGGGGCCGTCAAGGAACTCATCGCGATAGGAGCCGCGGTACGTGACGCGCCAGCTCTCGGCGTGGAGAGCGGCGATTGTAGCCGCATCCTCGCGCATCGCTTCTCGGTAACGGATCATGTGCTCACGGTCCGGCTACGACCCAGCGATGAGCAGCCCGCGGCCACCGACGCTCGCACGTGGCGGACCGTTTCCCCGCGGGTCCGCTCCATCGCTTGGTTGGACGGCGCGCATCCGTGCATCATGCGCCACGCTCCGCCCTGTAGAGCGAGATCGAGCCCGTCGGCGTCGCAATGACGGCTGTCTCCTTGACCTCGTGAAACCCCACCTCTCTCATCAGCTCGGGTAGCACGCCTCGTGCGTTTGGTTCCGTATTCTCGTAACCGTCTCCGGCCCCAACGATGCGGAAGAGTCTACGCATGAGCGCGGTACGTTGCAGACCGTAGTCGGCCACGTGAAGTTCGCCACCCGGAAGCAGGGCCGCGCGCATCGCTGCTAATCCCGCTCTCTTCTCGGGCATCGGTACTTGGTGAAACACCAGACTCGAGACGATCTTGTTGATACCGCGCCCATCAAGCAGGATCGCTGCATCGCGGGCGTATCCGACCCGGAAATCGACGCATGCTCCCACCGCAGCAACCTTACGCCGCGCGCGCTCCAGGATCGCCCGATCTGGATCTATCCCGATGAGCACGGCGGGCCGCGCCGTTTGGCCGATGAGTGCGAGCAGAGTTCCTGTGCCACATCCGATATCTGCGATTGAGTCCTCAGCCGTCGGGTTGATTTGGCGAAGTAGCGCTGGGCGCCACCGCGATTCGCGAGCTAGGGCCGCTACCAAAAAGTCGTACAGCCAGAGCTGCGGCGCAGCGGGAACGTAATCTCGCTTGGCCGTCCCAGTGGGCTCGTCACTCATAGACCCTCGCTGGGCCACGCGCCGCCCAACGGTCCGGTTCAGCGGCGGGACGTGCAGCGGACCGTCCGCTGAAACCGGTTGTTAGGCCAGCCCCCACTTCGTTCAATCCGGAATCTCGGCCTCGACCAGCTTTGCGAGCAGTGCAAGCGATTCCTGCCAGCCGAGGCAACAGGCTTCCGGCGGGATCACGTCAGGTATCCCCTCTTGCACGATGCTCAACTCTGTCCCGACGGATACCTTCTTCAGCGTAACTGTCACCCGCATCTCCCCCGGCAAGTTGGGGTCGTCGAACCGGTCCGTGTAGCAGATCCGTTCGCCGGGCGTGAGTTCGACATAGCTACCTCGGAACGAGTGGCTCTTGTCGGTGCTGAAGTTCGTGAAGGACATTCGATATCCACCACCGACGCGGGCATCCATCTCGTGAACCCTGCCAGTGAAACCATTCGGTGGGAGCCATTTGGCCATTGCATCGGGGTCGATGAACGCCTTGTAGACTTTCTCAGCGGCTGCGAGTAATACGCGATGGAATCGGACGGTGTTCGGCATCGTATTCTCCTATCTTTGAGCACTACGCCACTTGGGGCCTAACGATATTGCCGTTCAGCGGCGGGCATAGCCCGGCCGCTGCAACGGCGGGTTGGGCGGCACGCATTCATAACGGCCCGAGCTTCGGGAAGGTCAGGATGCTGAGAAGCCTATGGTACGGCTCAAGCATTTCTCTGAGCATGTCGAACGCGTGCATATGCTTCCACAGAAAGTAGTTGAGCTCGCCGGACACGTAGTCCTTCAAGAAGCGCTCCGCGAATCGAACGTCCGAGTGCTGAAGGATTCCGTTGTACAAGTAGTCGCACTCTAGTGAGCGGAGGACCGCAGTGATCGCTCGATTTCGCTCACTGATCCACTTCGAGAAGATCGTGGTCACGTCTTCATCGCTGGTGTCGAGTACTCGCACGGAGAGACCACGGCTGGGGTCGGTCTCCTGAAGGAATCCATACCAAGTGTTGTGAACGTTCTGGTAGTAGTCAGCATCGCGTTTGTTCTGGGTGAGTGGGCGATAGTCGTTCAGCACGTAACGGAGAAGCGGCATGTTGGCGATGTACCAGCGCCCCTCTCTCTCAGAGAGCTCCACGGTCCCGTGCAAGGGAAGGTTCTCATAGCGTGTGACGAAGCTCACTGACTGCGCCCGTTCTTCGGCTGTAAGAACATCTCCGATCGCAGCGTGCTGGAAGCGAAACGAGATGGGCCGGGGCAGTGTCGTCGTGAGCGCGGCCTCTACCTTCGCCGCCACGGCATCGACCTCTTCTTCAAGGTCGAGGAGGCGTCGGACAATGCGCTCGGGCAGCTTCCCTTCAAATTGCTTCACGGTTGCCATATCGACCGTTTCGCTGCCGCCCAACGAGAAGCGGCTCAGCCGCCGCGCCGCCGCGGCGCGGGCGGCTGAAGCCGCCGGTTAGGCGAACGGCCCTGCCCGAGGCGTGCTCGCATCTCTTCGAGCGATACCGTTCGGCCTGCTCTGAACTCAGCACGCGCGCTCTTGACGAGCTTCATGAATTCGGGGTGGGTGCTTAGTGCGAGAGACTCGCGGTCGACGTTCTTGAGAGGCACAAGGGCCGCTACGGCCCGCCTCCCCTTGGTCACCACCACGATCTCGTCCTTCAGCTCGGAGGCATACTGTGCCAAGGGGCGTGAAGCCTGCGCCAGCGTCATCTTCTTCATAGCTTGATCTCCTGCCCTGCGATCCGCAGGACGTTGCGCTGCTTTTTCCCTACCGCCAGCACCCGTACGACTTCCGGATCATCGGATACAACCTCATAGAACACCCGCAGGGCTCCGACACGCAACTCCCAGGGCGCGAGGGGATTTGGCCTCAGCGGTTTGCGGTTACGAGTCTCGACCAGAGGTTGATGCATGAGCTGCCGCACGATAGCACCAAGCACCTTCGTTCGCTCCGACGCCGTGAGGCAGCCGAAATGATCAGTGACGGACTCGGCGAACTGGATCGCATACGCCAACTCAGCCGCCCTCCACCCCGCCCGCTCCGCAACTCGCTTCCATCCACGATCTCGTCCGTCGCCTAACGACCGGCCGCTCAGCGGCGGCGCACCAGCGCCGACCGCTGGAGCGGCGGGTTAGACGCCCTCATCGGGATACGTCTGGCCAGCGCTCGCTCGGCCTCACGGGGCAGAGGAACGGCGACGAAGTAGGTCTCGGGGTAGAGGTAGTCCTCGCCAGACTCATCCACCACCCGCACGTACCCTTCGCGCGCCGCGACGGCGTCGGGCAAGTGCTCGTAGAGCTTGCGCAGCTCGAGGTCTTCGCATCCCCCGTTACGAACACAAAGTAGAAAGTGCTTCTTCCGTCGTGACGACGCCATCAGTCGAGAACCCGCTTGATCTTCATCTTCACCCTCCCGACCCCGTGCGCCTCATACCAATGTAACTCCGCACGTCGAACCCGCCCACCGCCCAGGCGAACCGCAGCGACGCCCTTGCACTTCCGCCAGCGCCCCGGACCATGCTGTCGCCGAAGCCGCGCGAGATCGCGGATGCGACGCCCAGAGGCGATCGTGACGACGCCGGTGATTTCGCTGACCAGCTCGAAGTGCATCGCGGTCCTTGAGGCAT
>VBKF01000182.1 GCA_005888095.1 Deltaproteobacteria bacterium
GGACGGCGCCCGGGTGCTCGTGGCACCGCCGGGAGAGCAGCTGTCGGTGGGCGTCCTCCAGACCGAGCTGACCACCGAAGGGCTCGTCGCCGGCGCCCGCAAGGCCGTCGTCCTGGTCGTCGGATTCATCCAGGACGGCAAGACCGTGGCATGCAGCGACGGCGCGATCGCCGCGACCATGTTCACGGCGACGCCGTCGGTCGACTCGCTCTATCGGGAGACATCCTACGGTCAGGTCTCCTGGCAGGCCGACACCGATGGCAACGGCAAGCCCGACGTCTTCCGGGTCGCGATCAACGACGCCGGGAACGACTGCGACAACGCCACGTGGCGCACGCTCGCCGACGGCGCCGCGACCGCGGCCGGCGTGAACCTCGGCCTCTACCAGCACCGGCTCTACGTGCTGCCGTCGACGGTCGCGTGCTCGTGGTCCGGCTACGCGCAGGTGGGCTGTGGCTCGAACTGCTGGGCGATGGTCGCGACGTGCGAGCGGGGCGACGTCTACGCCCACGAGCTCGGCCACAACCTCGGCCTGTACCACTCCTCGTTCGATCTCGACAACGACGGCGCCATCGACGGCACGTGTCCCTGGGGGTCGTGGCCGGGCGGCGGGCAGTACTGCGACGACTCCGACGTCATGGGGATCAGCACGAACGTCTGGCGGCAGGTGAACGGGCCGCACAAGGACCAGATGGGCTGGATTTCCCCGGGCGGCGTGGTGACGGCCACGACGGCCGGCGTCTACACGCTCGGTCCGCTGGAGACTTCGCCGACGAGCAGCGGGCTCCCGGTCCTTCTCCGCGTGCCGCGGCTCACAACGGGGGGCGACTACTACGTCTCCTTCCGGCGGCGGATCGGCTTCGACTCGAACATGCGCCTCGATTATGCGGACAGCACGAGCATCCATACGCGGCCGAGCACGAACACGCTCCTCGTGCGCGTGCTCGCCGACGGGCAGACGTTCTCCGACCCGGCGAACGGCTTGACCATCACGCAGACGAGCCACGACGCGACGGCCGCGCGGGTCACCGTGTCGACCCTGTCGACGGCCTGCGGCAACGGCGTCGTCGACCCGGGTGAGGAGTGTGACGGCGGGAATCTCGCGGGGGCGACCTGTGGTGGCTGCGCCGGGACCCCGGTCTGCACGGCGGCCTGCAAGATCGACCGCTCGGAATGCACGAACGGCGTGTGCGACGCGTCCGAGACATGCACCAGCTGTCCGGCCGACTGTGTGAGCAGCGGCGCCCGATGCGGCAACGGCGTGTGCGAGGCCGCAAACGGCGAGAACTGCATCACGTGCCCGTCCGACTGCGCGGGGCGCCAGAGTGGAAAGCCCACTGCGCGCTTCTGCTGCGGGTTCGGCGGGCCGAATGCGGTCGGATGCGACCCGACGAGGTGCGGGACCTGCACGACCCAGTCGGGCAGCGTCTGCTGCGGCGACGGGATCTGCAACGGCACCGAGACGAGCGCGAGCTGCGGACGCGACTGCGCGCGCTAGAGCCGTAACGGCGGGCCGGTATCGCGGCGAGGTCCCCGCGGCACGATCTCGCTTGACAGCGGCTCGAGTCCCACGATAGCTACCGGCCGCTCGGTAGGTACCTACCGGGCGGTCGGTAACTAGTATGGGACACGCCGCCGGCGCCGAGAAGAAGCTCGAGACTCCCAGGGATCGCCACCGGCGTCTCATGGAGGTCGCCGCCCGCCTCATCTGCGAGAAGGGTTACGAGGGCACCTCGATCCAGGACATCGCCGCCGCCGGCGGACTCACCAAGGCGGGCCTCTACCACCACATCCGCAGCAAGGAGCACCTGCTGCTCGAGATCATGAACTACGGGATGGACGTCTTCGAGGAGGCGGTCCTGTCCCAGGTCATGCCGATCGCGGACCCGGTCGAGCGCCTCAAGGCCTGCATGGAAAAGAACATCCTCCTGGTGACCCGCGGGTGGAGCAAGGAGGTCACCGTCATCCTCCACGAGCACACCACGCTCACCGGTGAGGCGCGCGGGCAGATCAACGCGCGCAAGAAGCGCTACGTCCGCTTCCTCGAGTCCTCGTTCGCCGAGGCGGTGCGCGAGGGACGCATCAGGCCGGTCAATCCCAAGGTGGCGGCCTTTGCCTTCCTCGGCATGGTCCTCTGGATCTACAAGTGGTTCCGCCCCGACGGGGCCGTCGGCGAAGAGGAGCTGGCGCGCGAGATGCAGGACCTCTTCTTCGGCGGGCTGGAGCTCCACCGCGGCGGCGCGCGGCGCGCCGGCAAGGACAGGAAGCGCCGATGAGGCCCGGGCGCGCCGTCGGCATCCTCGGATACGGGGCGTACGTGCCGCGCTTTCGCATCCGCACGCGGGACATCGCCGCGGTGTGGCGCGCGACGGGTGGGGCGGCACCGCCGGTGGCCGAGAAGTCGGTCCCCGGGCCCGACGAGGACGTGGTGACGATGGCGATCGAGGCGGGGCGCACGGCGCTCGCGCGCGCGGGGGGCGATCCGGCGTCGGTCGGCGCCGTCTGGGTCGGGAGCGAATCGAAGCCATATGCCGTGAAACCCTCCGCCACGATCGTGGCCGAGGCGCTCGGCGTCACCCCGCACGTGGTCGCCGCCGATATGGAGTTCGCCTGCAAGGCGGGCAGCGAGGCGATGCAGGCCGCCGTCGCCTTCGTCGGCTCCGGCATGGTCGCCGCCGCGCTCGCGATCGGCATGGACACGGCGCAGGCGCGGCCCGGAGACGCGCTCGAGTACACTGCCGGCTCGGGCGGCGCCGCCTTCCTCTTCGGTGCCGCCGAAGACGCGCTCGCGGTGGTCGAGGCGTCGGTCTCGCACGTCAGCGACACGCCGGACTTCTTCCGCCGCGAAGGCGCCCCCTACCCGGAGCACGGGGCTCGATTCACGGGGGAGCCCGCGTACTTCCGTCACACCCTGGCAGCGTCCCGCCGCCTGCTCGAGGAGGTGGGACGCGCGCCGCGCGACTACGCGCACGCGGTCTTCCACCAGCCGGTCCCGAAGTTCGTGGAGAGAGTCGCGCGCGAGCTCGGCTTCCGCGACGAGCAGGTGCAGGCGGGGCTGGTGGCGCCCCGCGTGGGGAACGCGTACGCGGGCTCCTCGCTGCTCGGTCTCGCCGCCGTGCTCGACGTCGCGCGGCCGGGCGAGCGCGTCTTCTTCTGCTCGTACGGTTCGGGGGCCGGGAGCGACGCCTTCTCGTTCGCCGTGAGCGAGCGCATCGTGGCCCGCCGGAGCGGGCCCGCCGTGCGCGATTATCTCGGCCGCCGGCGCGCGGTCGAGGGCTACGGCCGCTATCTGCGGCTGCGGGGAAAGATCCGCGCCTCGTGAGAGACGTCTTCATCATCGGCGTGGGACAGACGCCGGTCGGGGAGCTCTGGGACCGGGGGCTCAGGGAGCTCGGCGCCGCCGCCATCCACGACGCGCTCGCCGACGCCTGCCTCGAGCGGGTGGAGGCAGTCTATGTCGGCAACATGCTGGGTTGCCTGAACGGCCAGGCGAACCTCGCGGCGCTGCTGGCCGATGCGGCGGGGCTCCTCCCCGCCGAAGCGTGGCGGGTCGAGGCGGCCTGCGCCTCGGGCGGCGCCGCCGTGCGGGCGGCGGCCCTCGCGGTCGCATCCGGGGCGCACGACGTGGCGCTGGCGGTGGGCGTCGAGAAGATGACCGACGGCGCGCCGGAGCAAGTCACCGCCGGTCTCGCCACGGCCGCCGATCAGGACTACGAGGCGAGCCACGGCCTCGGCTTCACGGCGCTCTCGGCCCTCCTCATGCGACGCTACATGGAGGAGACGGGCCAGGGGCGCGAGGCCTTCGCGCCCTTCGCGGTGACGGCGCACCGCAACGCCACGGCCAACCCGTGCGCCATGTTCCGCGAGCCGATCACGGCCGAGGCGTTCGCGCGCTGTCCCGTGGTGGCCGCGCCCATCGGCGTCCTCGACGCGGCCCCGATCTGCGACGGCGCCGCCGCCGTCGTGGTGTGCAGCCGGGAATTCCTCGGCCCGCGTCATCGCCCCGTGCGGATCGCGGCCTCGGCCGTCGCAACCGACACGATCACCCTCGCCGCGCGCGACGACATCCTGACGCTCGGCGCGGCGGCACGGTCGGCAAGGGCCGCATACCACGCCGCCGGCATCCGGCCGGTGGACGTGGATCTCTTCGAGGCCCACGACGCCTTCACGATCATCACGGCGCTGTCGCTCGAGGCCTGCGGGTTCGCGCCGCGCGGACAGGCGCTCCGGCTCGCTGCCGAAGGCCGCTTCGGGCCCGGCGGCCGGACCCCCATCTCGACCTGCGGCGGTCTGAAGGCCCGCGGGCACCCGGTCGGGGCGAGCGGCACCTACCAGGTCGTCGAGGCCGTCGTTCAGCTCCGGGGCGAGGCGGGGGTGAACCAGGTGAAGGGCGCGCGGCGCGCGCTCACCCAGTCGATCGGCGGCCACGGGTCCGTCGCCGTGACCCACGTCCTGGAGGCCTGACGCGTGGACCTCGCCCGCTACCACCGCCTGCGCGCCGCGTACTACCGCCTCGAGGGGCAGCGCTGTCTCGCGTGCGAGACGGTCCAGTTTCCCTCGCGACCCGCATGCCGCCGCTGCCGCGCGCGAGCCCTCGAGCCGTACCGGCTGTCGGGCCGCGGCGCGGTCCATTCCTACGCCGAGGTGGCGCAGGCGCCGCGCGGCTTCTCGGCCCCGTATCTGGTCGCGCTCGTCGCGCTCGAGGAGGGGCCGCGCGTGGCGGCGCAGCTCACCGACGTCGACGCCGGCGACGTCACGATCGGCATGCCCGTCGAGATGGTCACCCGCCGCATCCAGGAGCGCGGGCCGCACGGCTACCTCGTGTACGGCTACAAGTTCCGTCCCGTCCTGAATGGCTAGTGCGGCATGATCTGGAGGCCGAGGAACACCTGTACGCCGCAGAGGAGCAACGCGGCCGCGCCGAGCCACGGGTGAATCGCTCGCGCGCGGCCGTCGACGGGGATCCAGCGCGACACGAGCGCGGCCGCGGTGAAGAGGACGACGATCGCCGTGCCGACGGCGAAGTGGCCGCTCGCCGCGGGCGTGAGATCGTCGCGCAACGTCCATACGCTGGCGAGCCCTCCCGCCCAGCTGGCGACGACGAGGCCGTACACCCACGGCATCAGCGCCGTGTGACGGGCGCGATGGCGCTCCGCGCGCGGGTGCCCCGGCCGGCCCCGCAGCCCGAGGCTCGCGCCGCGGGCGGCGAGGAGGATCGTCGCGGCGGCGGCCGCCGGGTGCGCCCATCCGAGCAGCATCGGGCGGCTGCGGTTACCGTAGGAGCCCCGGGCGGTCAAGTTGTGGGCTGCCGTCGTGATTTCTGGTAAGGACGGCGCTCGCAGAGGGGGGATCGATGCGCATCGCGACACGCACGCTGGTCTGCTGCGGCCTCGTGGCCGGCGCCTTCTTGCTCGCCGCTCGCGCAGCCCGCGCCGGGGGCGACTGGAACGACCAGGGGGTCAAATGGGTGCCGTACGCGGACGGACTGGCCACGGCCAAGAAGGAGAAGAAGCCCGTCTGCCTCGTCTTCTACACCGAGTGGTGCCCGCACTGTCAGAACTACAGCGGCGTCTTCCACGACCCGAAGGTGGTCGACCAGACGAAGCGCTTCGTGATGGTCCGAATCGACCGCGACAAGGAGAAGGACCTCAGCAAGAAGTACGCGCCCGACGGCGAGTACATCCCGCGCACCTACTTCCTCAAGCCTGACGGCACGCTCGACGCGGACATCCACGCCCCGCGCGACAACTACAAGTACTTCTACGACGAGCGCGACCCGGCCTCGCTGCTCGGCGGCATGAACGAGGCGCTTGCGAAGCTGCACTGAGCCGGCCGGCGCGACGTGATCGCGGCCGGTCTCTGCGAGACGTGCCGGCACGCGCGCCCCCTCACGTCGGCGCGCGGCTCGACGTTCTGGCAGTGCGGCCGGGCCGCGACCGACCGCCGCTTCGCGCGCTATCCACGCCTGCCGGTCACCCGCTGCGACGGCTTCGAGGCGACGACGGCCAAGCTCCCCGCTGTCGACGGGCCGGTGGCCGTCGCGTGGAGCGGCGGGAAGGACAGCGCGCTCGCCCGCCACCGCGCGCTGCTCTCCGGCTACCGCCCGGGGCTGCTCGTCAACATGGCGAGCGCGGACGGCAGCGTTCGCTTCCACGGCGTGGGCGGCGAGCTGGTCGCGCAGCAGGCCGACGCGCTCGGCGCCGAACTGCTCCAGGTGCCGACCGCGCCGGAGGCCTACGAGGCGCGCTTCGAGGAGATGCTCGGCCAGCTCCGCGCGCGCGGCTTCGCCGGCCTCGTCTTCGGCAACCTCCACCTGGCCGACGTGCAGGCCTGGTTCGCGACGCGGACGGCGCGCGCCGGCCTCGCACACGTCGAGCCGCTCTGGGGCTGGGCGCCGGCCGAGGTGGTGGCACAGTTCCTCGCGGCGGGCTTTCGCGCCGTGGTGGTGAGCGTGATGGAGGACCGGGTCGACCGGCGCTGGCTCGGCGCGCCGTTCGACGAGCGCTTCGTGGCGGCGCTCGCCGCCCGGCCCGACGTCGACGTCTGCGGCGAGCGCGGCGAGTACCACACGTTCGTCTACGATGGCCCGGGGTTTCGCGCGCCGGTCCGGTTCGCGCTCGGCGAGCCCGTCCGCTCCGAGGGCTACTGCATCCGCCCGGCGCGTGCGGGGTGACCACGCGCTCGGGACTCTGGTACCATCGCGCTACTCGTGCCCGTCCACGTCCCGTCGCCCACCCGCATCGTCGCAGCCGGCAACCTGCCGAAGGCGATCGACGAGTACATCGGCCGCGTCAACTCGGAGACCACCGCCGTGAGCGTGGCGCACATGCGGAGCCCGTGCGGCTGGGTCGAGCCCGGGCAGACGCCGGCGTTCGACGAGTACACCGTGGTGCTCGCCGGCATGCTGCGCGTGCGACACGCCGGCGGCACGATCGACGTCTCGGCCGGCGAGGCCGTCATCGCGCGGCGCGGCGAGTGGGTCCAGTACAGCTCGCCCGGACCGGAGGGCGCCGAGTACATCGCCGTCTGCGTGCCCGCCTTCTCGCCCGAGACGGTGCACCGCGACTCGTGAGACGCCCGCGCCGCCTCACCTTCCGCGTCGAAGACGGGCTCGAGCTGGTGGCCGACGCCCACGGCGACCCCTCGGCACCGCCGGTGCTCCTCCTGCACGGCGGCGGGCAGACCCGCCGCGCCTGGGGCGGCACGGCGGCGGCGCTCGCCGAGCGCGGCTTCCACGCCGTCGCGCTCGACCTGCGCGGCCACGGCGAGAGCGACTGGGCGCCCGACGGCGACTACACGGTGGACGCCTTCGCCGCCGACGTGCGTGCCGTCGCGGCCCGCCTTGGGGGCCGTCCCGCCCTCATCGGCGCGTCGCTCGGCGGTCTCGCGGCGCTCATCGCCGAGGGCGAGGCCGCCACGCCGGGCGCGTCGGCCGTGGTCCTCGTGGACATCACGCCGCGCGTGCAGCCCGAGGGCGTCGATCGGATCGTCACCTTCATGACGAGCCACCCCGACGGCTTCGCGACGCTCGAGGAGGCGGCCGAGGCCGTGGCTGCCTATGTGCCGCACCGCCCGAGGCCGAAGGACGTGGCCGGCCTTGGCAAGAACCTGCGCCTCGGCGCGGACGGCCGCTACCGCTGGCACTGGGACCCGAGGCTGATGACCGGCGAGCGACGCATCGGCGGGAGCCGCGACCCCGAGCGGCTCGATCGGGCCGCGCGCGGCCTCCGCGTGCCGACACTCCTCGTCCGCGGCCGCATGAGCGACGTCGTGGCCGAGGAGGACGCGCGCCACTTCCTCGCACTCGTGCCGCACGCCCGCTATGTCGACGTCTCGGATGCGGGACACATGGTCGCCGGCGATCGGAACGACCAGTTCACGGCAGCGGTGGTGGAGTTCTTGGCGCGCGGTGACGAGTGACGCCGGGGGGCGGCTCAGTGTGCGGCGTAGCGCCGACGTACACACGCACTCGGCGCGTTGTCGCTCCCGCGCTTTGTTGCGTGCGGTTTCTGATGACCGCGGAGATTAGCTACGCGGGAGGAGGTAGAAAGCGATGACGGCGTACTGCGCAGCCGCGGCCGCGATCACCAGCGCGTGGAACACCTCGTGGTAGCCAAACACCGCCGGCACGGGGTTCGGGCGTCGGAGCCCGTAGACAGCGGCCCCGGCCGAGTAGAGCACGCCGCCGAGCGCAAGGAGCCCGGTCGCGGTCGAGCCGATCTGCGAGACGAGCTGCGGCAGGGCCACGATGGCGACCCAGCCGAGCGAGGTGTACACCATCGCGCTGAACCACTTCGGCGCGTCGATCCAGATCAGGTTCAGCGCCATCCCAGCGAGCGCGCCGCTCCACACCACGGTGAGCACGACGACGGCGAGCGTGTCCGAGAGCGCCAACAGGCCGAACGGCGTGTACGTGCCGGCAATCAGCAGGAAGATCATCGAATGGTCGAGCCGCCGCATCCAGCGGCGCACGGGAACCGACCACGTCACCCGGTGGTAGAGCGCACTCACCCCGAACAGCGCCGAGAGGCTGAGCGCATAGACGGTCGCGGCGAGCGCAGCTCTCGCGCTCGGGGCCGCGAGGATGAGCGCGGCACCGGCGAGTAGGGAGACGAAGAAGGCATACTCGTGCGACACGCCCCGAAGTCGCGGCTTGAGAGGCTCTCGGTGGACGGCGACGGGGTCCGAGACGGAAGGGGTTGCCACGGAGGAAGGACGCCAGAAGGGCCGCGCGCCGTTCCGGAACACGTTCTCCTCCTCGACGGCTCTTGGTCTACGCCCCGGCGTGTTGGGTTTCTCTAGTGGCTCCACGAAGGAGGGTGAGGCGCGCGTCCATCGTGTTTCAGGGAGCGACCACCGTTTACACCCGCCTCAAGCTGGCGTCTATCGAGCCTGGACGGTTTATAATGCCGAGCGCTGCGTCAAGGTAAGACATCGACGCGGCGCCCTTCGCCGGCTCTGAGAGCTTCGGGTGAGCTCGCCGATGCCACCTCATTCAGCCGCTCAGCCGCGCGAAGCCAGCTGGTCGCCATCCGGCGTCGTAGCAAGCGGTACACGTGGGGAACACGCTCGGTGGCCCATCTGTGTGGCCGACGAGCCCCCACGTCTCGCGCCGGATAGCCTCATCGAGAGGATGGGCATGGCCGACCTCG
>VBKF01000183.1 GCA_005888095.1 Deltaproteobacteria bacterium
GGCCTAGAACTGGAAGTAGATGAAGTTGTTGCCCGAGAACGCACCGAGCAGCGCGAGCGACCACACGATGCCCGCTGCGCTCGCGTAGCGGAGCGCCGGCGAGGTCCGAAAGCGCTCGCCGAACGCGGGGCGGAAGCTCAGGAGCTCGGCCGCCATCAGCACCACGCAGAGCCCCACGCCCTTCGCGATCGGAAACTTCGACTGCACCTGCGCGAGCGAGAGCGTCGTCCGGGTCGCGATCCCGGCGATCACCGCCCACGCCGTTGCGAAGCTCGGCGCGCGGAAGAACATCCAGGCGAAGGTCGTCAGCTGAAAGACGAGCACGACAGCGAGGAACGAGCGCACCGGAGGTGGCAGCCGTAATACGGCCGCCAGGCGCGCGATCGGACGCCCGACGAGCCGCTCCACCACGAGGTACGCCCCGTGCAGCCCGCCCCAGACGACGAAGGTCCAGCCCGCCCCGTGCCACAGCCCGCCGAGGAGCATCGTGAGTGCGAGGTTGCGGTACGTCTTGATGGCGCCACGGCGGTTACCGCCGAGCGGAATGTAGAGGTAGTCGCGCAGCCACGACGACAGCGAGATGTGCCAGCGCGTCCAGAACTCGGAGAACGTTCTCGAGAAGTACGGCCGGTCGAAGTTCACTCCCAGGTCGTACCCAAGGAGCCGCGCGCACCCGAGCGCAATGTCCGTGTAGCCCGAGAAGTCACAGTAGATCTGGAACGCGTAGAAGTAGATCGCAATGAGCAGCGAGGCACCGTCGTGCAGCGACGGGTCGACGAAGTAGGCGTCCACGATGGGGGCCAGCGAGTCGGCTACGACGACCTTCTTGAAGTACCCGCGCAGCACCTGCTCGAACCCGCGGGTCACCGTCTCGATGTCGGGCTGTCGGTCGTCCCGCAGCTGCGGCAGGAGATGACGCGCCCGCACGATCGGCCCCGCGACGAGGTGCACGAAGAGCGCGACCGACGTGGCGAAGCGTAACAGGTCGCGCTCCGGCTCGACCTGGCGCCGGTAGACGTCGATCGCGTAGCTCATCGTCTGAAACGTGTAGAACGAGATTCCGACCGGCAGGACGACGTCGAGCGCCACCCTCGGCGCCGGGAGGCCCACCGCGGCGAGCGCAGCGTGGGCCGTCGCCGCGAAGAAGTTGAAGTACTTGAAGAACCCGAGCAGCCCGAGATTCGTCGTCATGCTGAGGACGAGGAGGCGCCGCCGCCGCGGCCCGTCCAGCATCGCATGCAAGCGCAGCGCGACGACGTACTCGAAGAGCGTCGAGAACCACAGCAACCCGAGGAACCGCCAGTCCCACCACGCGTAGAACAGGTTGCTCGCGACCAGCGCGATCACCAGCCGCACGCGCCCGTGCGTCGCGTAGTAGGCCGGCACGAAGAGCGCGAAGAAAATCAAGAAGGAAAGCGAGTTGAAGAGCATTTGGGGGCTACCGGGGCAGGCCGGGACGGGGGCTCAGTCGCAGCTCCACTGAGGCACTGCTTCGTTGTCGCGGTGAGCCGTGCGGCCCCTTCCGGGGCTCGCACACGGCGCAGCCGAGTCACAGTCCATGCACCGCACGATGGAGCCGACGACGGCGGCTGGAAGCGTGGCTCGGCTGTACGAGAGTCCGAGCGGGTCGAAGAGACCGAGGGCCGTGTCCGTCACCGTGAGCTTGAGCGGGGTCGTCACGCTGGCGTACGCGTTGCGACCAACGACCGTCCCGGCGATCGTCCCGGCCTGCAGCTCGATGCCACGCGAGCAATCGCGGAAGGTGTTCCCTTCTAGCACCGTCCGGGTCGCCCCACGCAACACCACGCAGGCGGCATTCGCGGCGGTCACGTCCGTGACCTCGTTTCCGGAGACGCGTACATCGGCCGTCGTGCTGGACGTGCCGCCGACTCCGATGCCGTGCTGTGCGGTCACGTTCTGAACGACGTTGCCGTCCACGGCGCTGTCCGCGACCCCCCGGACCGTGATCGCCTCCTGGCCCGCCGCAAGCGCCTTGTTGCGCACGATGTTGTGATGCACGACGACCCGCGCGCTGCTCGACGAGGAGTCATCGACCAGGATTCCGCGCTTGTCGTTGGCGACGCTCGCGCCGAGGATCACGTTGTCATGGACGATCACGTCACTGAAGCTCTTCCCCCGCGCGCCCACGACCTGGATGCCGAGGAATGCCTTCCGGAGCCGCGTTCCGGAGTCGTAGCTGGTGATCCAGTTGTCGCCGATCACCACGCCGCTGCACCCCGAGCAGGAGATGCCGGTGTGCCGATCCGAGAGCTCCATGCGGTTGCGGGCGATGATTCCGGCCGGATGCGTCCCTCCGGCATCCGCGAAGGTGAGGGATATGCCGTTGACGCCCGCCGCGCCGGCACCGTTGCCGCAGACCCCGGACGGACAGTCCGCATCCGCATCGCAGGCGACGGAGAGGTTCGTGTCGCAGAACTGTGGGCCCTTCGCGACGATGTAGTTGTCGACGAACTCCGGATACCCCGGCTTGTTCGCCGTCGTGTGCATCTCGACGTTGATGCCCGAGCCGTTGCCCCAGTGCATGTTGAATCCGTCGAGCGTCGCGGCTCGGATGACCGTCCGTCCGCCGCCGTTCTTCACGTAGATTCCGTCCTGCGGGGCATTCCGTACCGCCACGTGGTCGATGAGCAGGTCGTCGACTGCAGCCAGGACGAGCATGACCGACGGGTTCGTCGGACCGGCCGTACAGCTCGCACAGGGCAGGGTCGTGATGAGCGAACCGTCGATCGCCAGATCCCGGATCGTGATCCCGACGTTCCCACAGTCCTTCTTGCTGTTGCGGATCGCGGCGCGCTGCATCTCGTCCCGGATCTTGACGCACGAGGTGTCGTACGCGGGCTCAGCGCTCACCGTCGCGTCCCGCTGGACGATCGTGCAGAGCCCACTCCCCTGGAGCGTCACATTGTCCCCGAGGAGGATTGCTCGCTTGATCAGGTACGTTCCGCAGGGGAAGAAAACGACGCCACCCCCATTCGCCTCGGCGTCAGCCGTCGCGGCGTTGATGCCGGTGGCGGAATCCGCGACACCGCCGGGGTCTGCGCCATAGTCGAGGACGTTGCGGACGTCGGGAATACCGGTCACCGCGTAGCGGGTCGGCCGTTCGAACTTGAAGAGCGGCGGGAGGGCGCTCACCGGACGGACGAGGCCGAGCGCTACGCCCAGGGAGAGCAGGAGGCGGCTCATGCAGCGTCCCTCACGCAGCCCCCACTGAGCCCTCCGGTTCAACGCCTCGCGACGTCCCACGGCCGTTCCGTCACCTGAAGACGCGCTCGATCGGCCGGCGGTCGCTGCGGCGCCGGGGGCTCCATGCCGATCGACGCCGCACGGCGGTCGTCGACGCTGGCGACCTCCGGCGCGTGCATCTCCGTCGCGAGGAGCGTGCTCGGGCGGTAGGCAGGAATGATCGTCTGCAGCAGCTTGAGCGCGGCGCGCACGTCGCCCCGCTCGACGCAGGCCTGGAGCCGAGGAAGCCAGATGTCCGGCCACGTCTGCAGGCCGCTCGCCCGCACGACCTTGATCCGGTCGTGCTGCGTGGCGGCGACCTCCTCCTCGGCGGTCATCAGCTCCTCGTGCAGCTTCTCGCCCGGCCTGAGGCCGATGAAGCGGATCGGGATGTCCTCGTCGGGCTCGAAGCCCGAGAGCCGGATCATCTGCCGGGCGAGGTCGAGGATGCGCACGGGCTGCCCCATGTCGAGGATGAAGATCTCGCCGCCGCGTCCGAGCGACGCGGCCTGCAGGATCAGCTGGACGGCTTCCGGGATGGTCATGAAGTACCGCGTGACCTCGGGATCCGTCACCGTGACCGGGCCGCCGCGCGCGATTTGCTCGCGGAAGAGCGGCACGACGCTGCCGCTCGAGCCTAGCACGTTCCCGAAGCGGACGGCGACGAAGCGGCAGCCGCGGTCGCCGAGCTCCTGCACGATCATCTCGGCCGCGCGCTTGGTGGCCCCCATGATGCTGGTGGGGAGGACGGCCTTGTCGGTCGAG
Source organism: Deltaproteobacteria bacterium (assembly GCA_005888095.1). Lineage (GTDB taxonomy): Bacteria > Desulfobacterota > Binatia > DP-6 > DP-6 > DP-3. The sequence goes on from VBKF01000183.1 coordinate 4,009, forward strand.
ACGAGGATGAACTCCTGCGCCCCGTGCTCGATCGCCGCCTGCGCCACGTTGCGGGTGCCGATGACGTTGTTGCGGATCGTCTCGAGGACGTTCCGCTCGGCCATCGGCAGGTGCTTGTAGGCCGCGGCGTGGAAGACCAGGTCGGGCCGGTGGGCGGCGAACACGGTGCGGAGCTGATCCTCGAGCAGGACCGTACCGAGGACGGGCACGAGCGGCACGCGCGGGAAGCGGGCCTGGAGCTCCATCTCGAGCACGAAGACCCCGTTCTCGTGCCGGTCGTAGAGGATCAGGCGCTCGGGCTCGTGCGCGGCCAGCTGGCGGCAGAGCTCGGAGCCGATCGACCCGGCCGCGCCGGTGACCAGCACCGTCTTGCCGGTGACGAGCGAGTGGACGCGGGCCGCATCGAGCTGGACGGGCTCGCGCGCGAGCAGGTCGTCGACCTTCACCTCGCGCATCTGCGTGTAGATCACCGACCCTTCGACGAGCTCGCTGAGGGTCGGCAGGACGCGGTGACGGACCCGGGCCTCCGTGCAGTGCTGGACGACGCGGCGGAGCAGCGCGGGCGAGGCCGAGGGGATGGCGATCAGCACCTCGCCGACCTCGTGCTCGGCGACGAGCGCCGGCAGGTCGTCGATCCGCCCGAGGACGGGCGTGCCGCACACGCGGAGCCCGACCTTGGCGAGGTCGTCGTCCACGAAGCCGACGACCGCGAGCCGGAGCCGGCGGCGGCTCTCGATCTCCCCGAGCAGCCGGATGCCGGCCGATCCCGCGCCGACGATCAGCGCCAGCGTAGTGATCTCCGGCGCCCCGGCGCGGCGGCGCTGCTCGCGGACGAGCCGGATGCCGACGCGCACGCCGGCCATGAGCACGGTGGAGACGAGGAGGTCGAGGAGGAAGACCGAGCGCGGGAATCCCGCGAGGCCGCGCACGAAGACGACCGAGGCGAGGAAGAGCGTCGAGGCGAGCACGTTGCCGCGCACGATGTCCTCGAGGTCGCGGATGCTCACGTGCCGCCACCACCCCTTGGAGAGCCGGAAGGCCGCGAAGCCCGCGAGCTTGCAGCCGAGGAGCACCGGGAGCAGCGCCAGAACCACCGGCACGTAGCGCTCGGGCACGGAGAGGTCGAAGCGCAACGCGAAGGCGAGAACCCAGGCCGCCGTCGCGAGCGTCAGGTTGAAGAGCGTGGTGATCGCCGCGCGGTGGCGGAGCAGCAAGGAAGTCCCGTGACCCATCGTCCCCTCCCCTACCCGACGGCGCGCCGCGCCGTGGTATCCGCGCTGAGCTCGAGTCCCAGGGCCTCGGCGAGCGCCCCACAGACCGTGTCGACCTGTTCCTCGCGCATAGTTCCGAAGAAGGGCAGCGCGAGGCAGCTCGCGCCCGCGGCCTCGGTCACCGGGAAATCTCCCGGCCGGAGACCGAACCTGCCGCGATAGAACGGCTGCAGATGAATTGGCGGAAAATAAGGCCGTGCCGGGATGCCGCGCGCCTCGAGGTCACGGATCACCCGGTCGCGGTCGTGACCCGGCGCGAGCCGCACCACGTAGACGAACCAGCTCATGCGCGTGGTCCAGGGCGCGGGCGCGGGCCGCTCCACGCCCTCGAGCCCGGCGAGCCGCGCGGCGTACCAGCCCGCCACCCGCTCGCGCTTGGCGAGGAGCTCGTCCAAACGGGCAGCCTGCACCGCGCCGAGCGCCGCGCTCAGCTCGTCGAGCCGGTAGTTGTAGCCGAGGCGGCTGTGGGCCAGCCACCCGTCGAACGTGTCGCGCCCCTGGTTGCGGAGGCTCCGGAAGAGCGCGTCCCATCCGGGGTCATCGGTGACGATCATGCCGCCCTCGCCCGTCGTCATCTGCTTGTTCGGGTAGAAGGCGAACACGCCGGCGTCCCCGATCGTGCCCGCGCTGCGCCCCTTGTACTCGGCGCCGATCGCCTCGCAGGCGTCCTCGATGACCGCGAGCCCGTAGCGCTGCGCGATCTCCAGGATGGGGTCCATGTCCGCGGTCTGCCCGAAGACGTGGACGGGCAGGATGGCCTTGAGGCGCCGTCCGTGGCGGCGGGAGAGCGTCCGGGCGGTGTCGGCGAGGCGCTGGGGATCGATGGTCAGCGCCCGCGGCTCGACGTCGACGAAGATCGGCCGCGCGCGCACGTACATGGCCGCGTTGGCGGAGGCGACGAAGCTGAAGGGCGTGGTGATGACGAGGTCGTACTCGCCGACGCCGGCCGCGAGCATGCAGAGGTGCAGCCCCGCCGTGCCGCTGCTCACGCCGGCGGCGTGCCGGGCGCCGACGTAGCTGGCGATGCGGCGCTCGAAGAGCTCCAGCCGGGGGCCGATGCTCAGGGTCGTGCCCCGGAGGACCTCGTCGACGGCCACGCGTTCGGCCGCCGTGATATCGGGCTCGCACATCGGGATCTTCATCACCGCACCTCCTCCACCTCGAAACCGAGCCAGCGGACCGCGTCCGCGAGGCTCGTGCACTCCACTTCGGCGCCGCCGTCGGCCGCCGCGCTGGCATGTTCCCCGCCTGGGCGGCGCACGCGCACGGTCCGCCAGCCGAGCCGGCTTGGCGCCACGAAGTCCTTCTGCGGGTTGTCGCCCAGGTACGCGCACGCCGCGCCGCTCGCGCCCGTGACCGCCTCGATCTCGCGGAAGGCCCGCTCGTGAGGCTTCCAGTAGTCCCGGCCCCAGCGATCGGTCAGCAGGATCGGGTCGAACCACGCCTGCAGCGCCAGAGCCTCGACCTTCCGCCGCTGCGCGGCGAGCGGACCGTCGGAGATGATCGCCGCGCGGGCCCGCGCGCCGACCGAACGCATCGCCGGCGCGACGTCGGGATAGAGCCCGATGCTCGGCCGGTGCCCCCGGTAGCAGTCGACCAGCGATGCCACCGTCGCCGCATCCGCCGGCAGGCCGAGGCGGCCGAGCGCCGCGTCGATGATGCGGCCCCGCAGGCCGGACTCGAAGAGCTCCCACGCCGCCGCGCCGAAGCCCGCCACGCCGAACGCGCGACGCACCTCGTCGTCCACCGCGGCGAAGCCGCTCCGGACGTAGTCGCGCTCCGGGAAGAGCGTGTCGTCGAGGTCGACGACGACGACGCGCGGCAGGGTCACGAGAGCTCCTCGCGCGAGACGAAGATCGCGTCGTCGTACCGGAGCATGGCGACGTCCGCGCGCCACGCATTCGGGCTCGCCGTCGACGGCAGGCCAAGCGCCCATTCGAGCAGCCAGCGCGGATAGTCGGCGCCGGCGTGCAGCGAGAGCGGGAAGCCGCCGCCGAAGCGCGGGTTGATCTCGATGAACGCGAGGTGTCCGTCCCGGCGCCGGAAGCACTGGAGCGTGATCGGGCCGGCGGCGTCGGGGAGCCGCCCGCAGACACGCCTGCCCCACGCCTCGATCTCTGCGTCGCGCACCGTGTAGCCCTTGCTGATCTCCCCCGCGCGGGTCTCGAGCCGGCGCCGGGGGACGACGCAGGCGACGCGGCCATCGGGGCCGACGAGGACGTCGAGCGTGAATTCGATGCCCTCGACGTACTCCTGGAGGAGCGGCTCCGGCACGCGCCGCGCGTAGAAGTGGAGCTCGTCCAGATCGCGCACGATGTGCACGCCGACCGAGCCCGATCCGAAGCGGGGCTTCAGGGCGACCGGGAAGGCGAAGCCGTTGCGCCCCGCGAGCGCGCCGCCGAGGTCGATCCGGCGTGGCGCCGGGATGCCCTCGCGATCGAAGAAGGCGGCGGTGTTCGCCTTGTCGAAGGCGATGTCGTTGGTGGCCGGCCCGCTGGCGGCGAGCAGGACGCCTTCCCGGGCGAAGGCCTCCCGTGCCCGTCCGAGGACGGGCAGCTCGGGGTCGATCGTCGGTACGACGAGGGCGACGCTCTCGCGCCGGCAGATCGCGAGGAGCGCGGGCACGTAGTCGGGCGAGTCGCAGCGCGGCACGACGAATCCCTCGTCGGCCTCGTGGATTGCGGCCGCGGTCCCGCCTGCGTCGGCGGCGAGCACGCGGCCGCCGCCGACGGACGCCAGCGCCGCGCGAAAGGCGCGGAGCAGCGCGACGCGGCGGCCCGCGCTGGTGAGAAGCACGTTCGGCATGAATTGTTCGTTCGAGGGCGCGGCCCGTGACGGGCCGCGCAGGGTTACTGCCCGGAGCCCAGGAAGACCGGCATGGTCGCGTGACCGGGGGCGCTGACGCCGCTCCGGCGGATGACCGCGACCAGGGTCCGCCAGAGGATGTACAGGTCGAGACGGAGGCTCGCGTGGTCGACGTACCAGACGTCGAGGGCGAACTTCTCCTCCCAGGTGATCGCGTTCCGGCCGCGCACCTGCGCGAGGCCGGTGATTCCCGGGAGCACGTCGTGACGCCGCGCCTGCTCGGGCGTGTAGCGCGCGAGGTACTCCATCAGCAGGGGACGCGGCCCGATGAGCGACATGTCGCCCCGCAGCACGGTCCAGAGCTGCGGGAGCTCGTCGAGCG
>VBKF01000184.1 GCA_005888095.1 Deltaproteobacteria bacterium
ACTTCGTGCTCGTCACCGGCCTCTACGGCGTGGGCCTCTGGCTGCCGCAGATCGTCAAGGGTCTCTCGGGGCTCGGCGACGTGATGGTTGGCATCGTGTCGGCGGTGCCCTACGTGGCCGCCGCAGCCGGCATGGTCCTGGTCGGCAGGCACTCGGATCGCACGGGCGAGCGGCGCTGGCACGTCGCCGGGCCGGCCTTCGTCGGGGCGCTCGGCCTGGCGTTCGTCGCGTATCTCCGTTCGCCAGTCGCGGCGCTCGCCGCCCTCTCGCTCGCCGCGCTCGGCACCTCGAGCACGCTCTGCCCGTTCTGGTCGATGCCCACGTCGCTCCTGCGCGGCACGGGGGCCGCCGCGGGCATCGCGCTCATCAACTCGATCGGCAACCTGGGCGGCTTCGTGGGCCCCTACCTGATCGGCCTCGTGAAGGACGCGACGGGCAGCTTCGCCGGCGGCCTCCTCGTGCTCGCCGGGGGGCTCGTCGCGGCGGGGCTCCTCGCGCTCGGCGCGGAGCGGCGCTGAGCGTGCCGCCGGCTCGCGAGAGCCAAGATCGAGATGCTCGCCCGGACGGCCTCCTCTGTCGGTTGCGTCGAGGCCGGTGGCTGGGTCAGTCTAGTCAGAGAGGCCCCCGTGCAAGTTGGCGTGTACGCAGCCAAAACCCATCTCTCACGCCTGCTCGACAGGGCGGCGCGCGGAGAGGAGGTCGTGATCACGCGCAACGGGAAGCCCATCGCGAGGCTGGTTCCGGTCCAACGACGCCGCGGGCCCAGGAAGCTCGGCGCTCTCCGCGGTAAGGTCCGGGTGGCTGCCGACTTCGACGCCCCGCTGCCGAAGGAGACCCTCGCCCTCTTCGAGGGGGTGCGCTGAGGCTGCTGCTCGACACGCACGCGCTGCTCTGGGCGCGGGCGCAGCCGCGACGTCTCCCTGGCCGCGTCGCGCACCTGGGAGATCGCCATCAAGGCGGCGCTCTGCGATCACCCACGCCCACACGAGGCGGGTTCGACGAGTTGCCGATCTCCATCGCGCACACCGCTCGTCTGCCGGCACTGCGGTGAAGAGCGGCAGACCGTAGTGTTTGGCGGGCACGCGATCCACCGTCGTTTGACGGGGGGCGCACCCTCCCTTACAGTCACGACAGTAAGACCATGCCTGTCAGCGTGCAAAAGGTCGGACCCAAGGGCCAGGTGACCCTCCCGAAGCACGTCCGGGACGCCCTCGGTCTCAAGACGGGCGATCTCGTGGAGACGGTGCTTGGCCGCGAGGGCGCGATCACCCGGCCGGTCGAGCTCCGGCTGAAGAAGGTCGATGTGAAGAAGCGGCTTGAGGCAGCGGAGCGGGCAGCGAAGGAGGGGCGGGTCCTCGGGCCCTTCACGTCGGCCAGCGCCGCGATGCGTGCCGTCAAGCAGTACGCCCGTGCGCGCCGTTCTCACTGAGCCCTTCGTCGACAGCCTCATCAAGGCGCCGCCCGAGATTCAAAAGCTCTTCGGGAAGCAACTCGCACAGCTCCTTCGAGACTTCCGGCACCCCTCGCTCCAGGCGAAGCGCTACGACGCTGAGCGTTTTCAGGCGCGCGTGAGCCAGGACTGGCGCTTCTATCGTACATCCTCCTCGACCTCCTCCCCCACCCGAAGTAGGTGCCTGCTCGACCGGGCGGCGCCTGGAGCCGAGCTCGGGGGAACGCGAGGGGCCCTTCTCGCTCGCTACGACAACTCAGCGGCGAGGGGCATGCGCCGCCAGAGTCCCCGTCCAGTGACGAGCGGGAGATCGAGCGCCGAGAGCAGCCCCGGCCGCGCGCGGCACACGGCGGGGATCGCGTTCACGAGCCGCGTCGCCGTGAGCAGCACGCCTCCGACGGCATGGTCGCCCCGCTCGTCCGCGAACTCGAACTCGCAGCGCATGGCGGGCGTGCCCTTGATGACCACGCGATAGCTGCCCTTGCCGGTCGGCCAGTCCGGCGCGAGGTCGTCGTCGAGCCGCGTCACGTGCTCCACGACGATCGCCGGCCGTCCACCGACGATGCCCTGCACCTCGAAGCGCAGCGCCGCCATGGTGCCCGGCTCGACGGTGTGCGGGCCAATGCGGATCGGCCGCGTCGCCGGCCGCTTCTCGTACGTCTGGCGGATGTCCTCGAGCTCCACCCCGAGGCCCTCGGCGAGCAGCCGGATCGTCCCGCCCCAGGCGAAAGCGAGCGTGCCGGGCGTCAGCAGCAGCGGCGTGTGATCGAGCGGCTTTCCGAACCCCATCGTCTCGAAGAGCACCTGCGGCTGGTTGTAGGTCGCGTAGTTGATGATCTCGAGGATGCGGATCTCCTCCCACCGCTCGCACAGGCCGGACAGCGTGAGCGGCAGGACGTCGTTCGCGAATCCCGGGTCGACGCCCGACGTGAAGAACGACGTGCCGCCTCGCCGGCACGCGTCCTCGAGCTTCTCCCGCACCTCCGGGAAGAACGATTGAGGATGAACCAGCGGGACGATGGAGCTCGAGACGACGTCCTTCCCCGACGCGAGGATGCGCGCGACGTCCTCGACGGCCTCGAACGGCCGGAGGTCGGCGGTCGCCGTGTAGCACACGCAGTCGGCGTCGAGTGCGAGCAGGGCCTCTCCGTCGGTCGTCGCGCAAACCCCGACCCGTCCGAGGCCGCAGAGCTCGCCGGCGTCCTTCCCCGCCTTGGCCGTGCTGTGGGCCCAGACGCCCGCGAGCTCGAGCTCGGGGTGCCCGACGATGCAGCGGAGCGCGAAGGTGCCGACGTTGCCGGTGCTCCACTGGATCACGCGATAGGACATGGGACCCTCAGTCGAACGGCCAGTTCGTCGACTCGGTGCCGCCGTCCACCTCGACGACCTTGCCCGTCACCCAGCTCCCGGCAGGCGAGCAGAGCCAGAGCGCGGCGAGCGCGACGTCCTCGACGGTGCCGATCCGCCGCATCGGCGTCATCGCCTCCATCTGGCGGCGGATCTCGTCGGTGAGGAACGGCCGCAGGGCCGACGTCTCGACCGCGCCGACCGCGAGCGCGTTGACGCGGACGCGCGGCGCGAACTCCGCGGCGAGCTGCCGGGTCATGAAGGAGAGTGCCGCCTTCGCCGTGCCGTAGGCGACGAACCCGGAGCGCACGATCCGTCCCGCGGCCGACGAGATGTTCAGCACCGCGCCGCCGTCGCGCTCGAGCATGTGAGGGAGGCAGGCGCGCGTCAGCACGAAGGCCGAGGTCAGGTTGAACCGGAGACACCACTCCCAGCTCGGCAGGTCGGTATCGAGGAGCTTCATCGGCGGGAAGCCGCCCGCGTTGTTCACCAGGAGGTCGATGCGGCCGAGCTCGGCGATCGCCCGCCGCACGAGGTCGTCGAGCTGTGCGGGCTCGGTCACGTCGCAGCGGACGGCGAGGGCGCGCGGACCGAGGCTCCGCGCCCGCGCGGCCGTCGCCTCGATCTCGGCCTCCGAGCGCGCCGCGCAGACGACGTGCGCGCCCATCTCCGCGAAGGCGAGCGCGATCGCCTGCCCGATGCCGCGTCCCGCGCCGGTGACGATCGCGACCTTGTCGGTCAGGCGGAAGCGATCGAGGAGTGGCATGGCGGGCCCCGCATACTACTCCCGCGGTCCCGGCGGCAACCCAACCTCCGTTTTCCTCGCATTGCGTGCCCGTCTGCGCTACCTTGGTACGGGGGAGGTGGTGGATGCGGGACGTGGCGCGGGCGATTCACGGGGCGGTCCTCGCCGGCGAGCTCGGGCGCCGGCTGGAGCAGGACTGCGAGATCAGCGAGCTGGCCAGCGGGGACGGCGGCGGTGTGTTCAGCGTCCGCGTGGGCGGCGAGATCTACGCGGTCAAGGTGGAGCCGCTCGGGGACGGGCGAGGCGCGCTACATTAGGCGGGGGGCGGCCCGCGGGGTCTTGGGATTCGGGAAGACCTGCGGCTCTCGCTCAGAAGTTCGGCCTGACGTTGGCGCGGGTCGACATGATGCGCGCGCTCTCGTCAGGCTCGTAGGGGTCCTCGCTCAGCAGCTCGAACTCCTCCAGCTCCCTGGACTGAACCGCGACCAGCGATCCCTGCGCGGTCGCCCGGTACAGGCGGCCGTCGCGGCGGGATACCCATGTCCCTGGAGGAAGCTTGGCCGCGTTGTCCAGCTTCACTGACTCGCGGTGGATCGTCTCGATCCGACGCCGCTCCTGCTGACGCCCCTGCTCCGCCATAGAAACCTCCTCTCGTCGCGTCGTTGGAGCGGGCCGCCCCCGCCCTCTGGCCGTTGATAGCGCGAAGCGGCGGATTTGAACACTACCCCCTCCACACCAGGAGGACGGAGAAGCTCCGAGTCAACCGCGCCGGTGGCGAGGGGCTCGTCGCCGCGCGTTCACTTCTCGCTGCCCCGGCCTTGCTCCACCAGGCGGATCGCTCCCGTCGCGCTCACCGCAAGGTCCTTGATTCGCCTGAGCCGCGTGATCAGTCGCGGCGAGCCCGGCGGGCGGCGGAAGCCGCGCGACTTGAGGGCATTCGACAGGGCATCGAGGCTCACGGCGCGGCCACCGGAGCCCGCAAGCAGCTCGTGGACGACGGCGAGGAGCTCGTCGGGCGGCGCCGCGTGCGCGTCGCTGAGTTCGCTTGCCCTCGCCGATGCGCCGGATGACGGCGCCACAGACGCTGCCGCGCGCGCCGCGGAAGCGCGGCCTCGCCGACGGCCGCCTCTCGGACGAGCTCGCGGCGCGCCGACTGCATGCCTGGTCTGCTTCGCTTCGACGAGCGAGCGGTACGAGAGGCGCCGGAAGCTGACGCCGCGGCTTGCGGCGACGTCGCCGACCGCATCGAAGGCCTGGTCGTCCGTGATGATCTCCAGGACGTCCCCCGGTCTCGAATCCCCGAGCCATATCCCCGCCGCGACCGCGATGCGCAGGTCGCTCCAGTCCTTGACCCCGAACGCCGGGGCGCTGTGGACGAGTCGTGCGCCGTGTCGCGAGAGCAAGCGAGCCGTGTCGAGCCCGACCACGCGCCAGTTGCCGACCGCCACGAGCTGCGTCTCTCGACCCAGCTCGCCCAGCTCGAGGTGCTGAAGCATGCGGGAGACGTGCTCGGCGCGGCTCGAGTTCTCGACGTCGAAGAACACGGCGCGCCGCGTGCTGGGTGAAGCTTCCTGAGGCTCTCGCGCCTTCATGAGGCGACGGCCTGCACTTCTTCCGGCTCGGCCGCCGAGGGCCGGGCGTATCGCCGGATGAGGAAGTACGCAACCGGCGTCGCCACCAGGGCCAGCAGCACCGAGATCGCGAGACCGCCCATGACGGCGATGGCCAGCGGCCGCAGCATCTGCGCGCCGGAGCCGACGCCGAGCGCGAGCGGCAGCATCCCGAGCGCGGCGGCGAGCGAGGTCATGAGGACGGGCCGGAGCCGCCTCTGCCCCGAGAGGACGAGCGCGTCTGCAAGAGCGTGGCCGGCCCGCTCGAAGTGCTCCACGGAGTCGAGCAGCAGGATGCCGTTCTTCGCAACGATGCCGACACCGATGATCGCGCCGAGGAAAGAGATGATGTTGAACGTCGTGTGGGTCACCGCGAGGGCGGCGAAGACACCGAAGAGAGACAGGAGCGCCCCCCATACGATGGCGAGCGGCTGGGCGAACCCGCCGAACTCCGCGAGCAGGACGGTGAAGACGAGCACGACGGCCATGAGCAGGACGAAGAGCAGGTTGCGGAACGCATCCTGCTGCTGCTTGTAGAAGCCGCCGTATTCGATCGCCGCGCCGGGCGGCAGGACGACCCGCTCGCCCACCTTCCGCCGGATTTCTGCGACGGCGCTGCCGAGGTCGCGACCCGAGAGGCGCGCTTGGACGGCCACCGACTGGCGGAGGTCTTCACGGCGGATCTCCGTCTGCCCGCCCTCGTGTTGCAGCGCGCCGAGCTGATCGAGGGTGAGAAGGGTCCCGGACGGAGACTTGAGGAGGAGCTTCCTCAGACGCGCGACGTCGTCGGCATGATCGGCCTCCGCCCGGACCCGGATGTTGATCGGAATGTCCCCCTTGAGGGTGAAGGAGGCCACGTCGCCGAGGATCGCGGTGTTTGCCAGGCGCCCCACCTGGTCGACGTCGAGGCCGGCGCGTGCGACCGCGACCGGGTCGGCCCGCAGGGTGAGGGCCGGGCCCGTCACGACCACCCCGTCGAAGACGTCGACCACGCCGTCGATGTGCTCCATCAGCCCGGCGATCTCTCTCGCCTTCGCCCTGAGCACGGCCTCGTCCGGCGAGAAGACCTTGACCTCGATCGGGGCGGGCGACCAGGTGAGGTCGCCGATGAGGTCGTTGAGGATCCCCGCGAACTCGACATGGAGGACGGGCTGCGAGGCGTGGATCTTCTCCCTGAGCTCATCGGTTACCTGCTCGACGGAGCGCTTGCGGTCATGCTTGAGCTTCACGAGGAAGTCGCCCGTGTTCGGCTCGGAGATGGCGAGCGCCAGGCGGGCACCCGTGCGCCGCGAGTAGCTTTCCACCTCCGGGGTCGCCTTCAGGATGTCCTCGACCTGTAGCAGAGAACGGTTCGTCTCGGAGAGCGACGTGCCCGGGGGCGTGAAGTAGTCCAGCACGAAGGCTCCCTCGTCCTGCTCGGGCAAGAAGCCCGTCTCGGCCACGCGGTAGAGGATCAGCACCGCGCCGAGGACGGCCGCCGAGACGGCGAACGTGAGCCCTGGACGCTCGAGCGCACCCCGGACGGCGCGCCCGTAGATGTCCAGGAGCCTGGACATCGCCCTCCCTCCTCCCTCAGCCACGTGCCCCGTGCGTTTCAGGAAGCGGAGCGCCAGGTTGGGCGTCACGGCGAGCGCGAGGACGAGCGACGCGAGAAGCGCGGTCACCATGGTGAGTGCGAGCGAGCGAAAGAACACGCCGGGCACGCCGTCGAGGAACGCCAGCGGGACGAAGACAACCACGGGCGTCAGCGTCGAGCCGACGAGCGGCGGCCCGATCTCCCGGATCGCCTCCTGGACCGCCTCGACCGAGCCCAGCCCACGCACTCGCTTCGTGTGGATGTTCTCGATGACCACGATCGCGTCGTCGATGACGAGGCCGATCGCCGCCGCGATCCCGCCGAGCGTCATCAGGTTGAAGCTCAGGTGAAGCGGCTTCATCGCCGCGATCGTGATCAGGACGGTCAGCGGGATCACGAGGACGGCGACGCCGGCCAATCTCACGTCCTTCAAGAACGCGACCATGATGCCGATCGAGAGCACGAGCCCGAACACGATGCACTCCCAGACCGAGCGAGCCGACTCCCGTACCAGGATCGACTGATCGTAGAAGGGGGCGAGCTTCATGTCGCCCGGGAGCGTCGCGCGGAGCGCGGCCACCTCCTTTTCCACGCCGGCCGCCACCTCGAGCGTGCTCGCGTCGGGCTGGCTCCGGATGTTGAGGAGCACGGCGTTGACCCCCTGCGCCGTCACGATGTTGAAGCCGGGGGCGACCCCGCGCACGACCCGGGCGACGTCGCGGAGGAAGATCGGCGTGCGGGAGGGACCCAGCCCGACGACGATCGCGGCGATGTCCTCGGCCGTCGCGACCCGCCCGCTGACCAGCGTCAGGTACAGCTGGTGATTCTGCTCGAGCATGCCCGCCGGCGCGACGAGATTGGTGGCCCGCAACCGTTCGACCAGGTCGGTGAGGGTGAGTCCCGCCGCGGCGAGCTTGGCGGGGTCGGCCACGACGTGAAACTCCGGCTCCCGGCCGCCCACCAGATCGACGCGGGCCACCCCGCTCACGCGCGCGAGGCGGGGCTTGATCACGTAGCGGGCGGTTTCCCACAGGTCGCCGATGTCGCGGTCCGGCGCCGTGAGGCTGATCCCGATGATCGGAAACGCGGAGAAGGTGAGGCGCCAGACCTGAAGGCTCGCCGTTGAAGGAAGTTGCCCGGCGATCTGGGCGAGCCTCCCCTGCACGAACATCAGCGACTGGATCATGTCGACCTTCCAGTCGAAGAAGACGTTGATCTCCGCCGCGCCCCGGCTCGTCGCCGAGCGGATCGACGCGACCCCCGGGATGTCGTTCATGGCCTCCTCGATCGGCCGGGTGATCGTGGCCATCATCTGGTCGGCGGGCATGACGCCGCTGTCGACCAGGACCACGACCCTCGGGAAGTCCGTCTGCGGGAAGACGGACGTGGGCATGGTGAAGGCCGCGTAGACGCCGGCGGCGGCGAGCGCCAGGGTCACGAACTCGATCGTCCTGGCGTTGCGCGTGACGAAGCGGGAGAGCTGGTCCAGCACGCTCGCAGGCCTACTGAAAGCGGAGCTTCGTGCCGTCGGCGAGACCGTAGCTTCCCTCGGAGACCACTCGATCCCCCTCCTCGAGGCCGTCGAGTATCTCTACGCGGGTTCCCTCGCGGATGCCGGTCGTCACTTCCGTCACGCGGGCAACGTCTCCGTCCACCACGGCGACCGTTCCCTTTTGCTCCGCCTCCTTGAAGGTGACGGCGGAGACGGGCACCACCAGCGTCGAGTCGTGCCGGTCTGCGACGAG
>VBKF01000185.1 GCA_005888095.1 Deltaproteobacteria bacterium
CGAGTCCTGCACCGGCACCGGTGCGGTCTGCCCGGCCGACGCCTTCAAGCCGGCCACGGTCGAGTGCCGCCCCGCCGCCGGTGACTGCGACGTGGCGGAGAGCTGCACCGGCACCAGCGCCGCGTGCCCGGCCGATGGCTTCAAGCCTGCCTCCCTCGAGTGCCGCCCGGCCGCGGGCGACTGCGACGTCGCCGAGTCCTGCACCGGCACGAGCGCCACCTGTCCCGACGATGCCTTCAAGCCGGCCACGGTCGAGTGCCGGCCCGCCGCCGGTGACTGCGACGTGGCGGAGAACTGCACCGGCACCAGCGCCGCGTGCCCGGCCGATGCCTTCAAGCCCGCCTCCCTCGAGTGCCGCCCGGCCGCGGGCGACTGCGACGTGGCCGAGTCCTGCACCGGCACCAGCGCCACCTGCCCGGCCGACGCCTTCAAGCCTGCCACCATCGAGTGCCGGCCCGCCGCCGGTGACTGCGACGTCGCCGAGTCCTGCACCGGCACGGGCGCCGCGTGCCCCGCCGATCTCAAGAGCACCGCCGTCTGCCGGCCCGCGGCAGGCGAGTGCGACGCGGCGGAACGGTGTGACGGCGCGAGCAACGACTGCCCCGCCGATGCCTTCCAGCCGAGCACCGTCCTGTGCCGCCCGGCGGCCAAGGCATGTGATGCGGTCGAGAGCTGCACCGGCTCGAACGCCGCGTGCCCCGAGGACGGTGCCCAGGCCGATGGCACCGCCTGCGACGACGGCAACGCGTGCACGGCGAATGACGCCTGCCGCGGCGGCTCCTGCCTGGGGGACCCCACCGCCCTCGACGGCGCGGCCTGCGACGACCGCAACTCCTGCACGGTTAACGACCTCTGCGAAAGCGGGGCCTGCATCGGCATCCCGCAGGCGGACGACACGCCGTGCAGCGACGGCAGCGATTGCACCGGGCCCGACTTCTGCCGGGAGGGCGTCTGCGTAGGGACGGGGCTCGAGGACGACACGCCCTGCGACGACGGCAACGAGTGTACCGGACACGACACGTGCCAGGGTGGAATCTGCGTCGGCGCGCCGCTCGCGGACGGATCGGCATGCAGCGACGCCAACGACTGTACGGCCGACGACGTGTGCCGCGGCGGTGTGTGCACGGGAGCATCCGTTGCGAACGGCAGCCCCTGCGACGACCTCAACGATTGCACGAGCCTCGACACGTGTCAGAACGGCGCGTGCGTGGGCGACCGGCAAGCGCCGGAGACCGCCTGCACCGACGACGAGAACCCGTGCACCAGGGACGTGTGCGACACCGCCGGGGCGTGCATCCACCCGCCGGATCGGAACGGTACGGACATCGTCTGCCGCGCGGCGGCTGGCAACTGCGACCTGCCGGAGCTCTGCACGGGCTCGAGCGCATATTGCCCGGCCGACGCCAAGAGCACGGAGGTCTGCCGGCCCGTGTCCGGAAACTGTGACGTGGCCGAGACGTGCGACGGGATCGGCAACGATTGCCCGCCGGACGCCGTCCTGCCCGCCACCGTCGAGTGCCGCCCGGCCGCGGGCGACTGCGACGTCGCCGAGTTCTGCACCGGCGCGGACGCGAGCTGTCCGGCGGACACGGTGCAGCCTGCCACCATCGAGTGCCGGGCCGCGGCGGGGCCGTGCGACGTGGCGGAGGCCTGCACGGGCTCGGACGTCGCATGCCCGGCCGACCTGAAGAGCACCGGCATCTGCCGGCCCGCGGCGGGGGACTGCGACGTGGCGGAGAGCTGCGACGGAGTCGGGAACGACTGCCCGCCGGACGCGCTGTTGCCCGCGGGCGTCGGGTGCCGCCCCGCCGCCGGCGACTGCGACGTCGCGGAGCTCTGCTCGGGCACGAGCCCGATCTGCCCCGACGACACCTTCAAGCCGAGCAGCGTGCAGTGCCGCCTCGCCGCCGGCGACTGTGACCTCGCCGAGAGCTGCACCGGGTCGAGCGCCAGCTGCCCCGCCGACGCCTTCAAGCCGAGCAGCGTGCAGTGCCGGGCCACCCAGGGTCCGTGCGACCTCGCCGAGAGCTGCACGGGCTCGGATCCCGTTTGCCCACCCGACAGGAAGAGCCACGCCGTCTGCCGGCCCGCCATCGGCGACTGCGATCTCGTGGAGAGCTGCGACGGAGTCAGCGACGACTGCCCGCCGGACGCGAAGAGCACGGGGGTCTGCCGTCCGGCAGCGGGCGCCTGCGACATCGTCGAGACCTGCGACGGCAAGGGCGACTACTGCCCTCCCGACGAGATCCTGCCGGCCGGGTTGGAGTGCCGGCCCGCGGCGGGCGACTGCGACGTCGCCGAGACCTGCGACGGGTCGGGCGGGGAGTGCCCCCCGGACGGCTTCCAGCCGAGCACGCTCGTCTGCCGTCCCTCGACCGGCGACTGCGATCCCCAGGAGACCTGCACCGGATCGAGCGCCACCTGTCCCGACGATCAGGTCTCGCCCGACAGCGACGGTGACGGGGTCTGCGACGCGCTCGACGACTGCCCGACGGTCGCGGACCCCGACCAGGCCGATAGCGACGGCGACACCATCGGCGACGCTTGCGACCCGTGCGACGACGCCCTCGCCACCCAGGCAATCGCCCCGCAGCTCAAGCTCGGGAAGCACGCGGGCGTCAACACCGCCCTCCGGTTTACCGGCGGGATGATCCTTCCCCATCCCTTCTCGCCACCCATCGATCCGCTCCGCAAGGGCATCCGGGTGCTCGTCGAAGACGCGAAGAGCGGAGGGCTCATCGACGCGATCATTCCCGGCGGCCCCTTCAACCCGTCGACCAAGGCGGGCTGGAAGGTAAACAAGGCGGGCACGGTGTGGACGTACCGCAATGCCGGCCGCGCCGTGCCGGCGGTGGACGGCATCACCAGGATCACCCTGAAGGACCTCTCGAGCACGCGGCCGGGCTATCTCGCGATCAGCGTCGTCGGCAAGCGCGGCATGCGCGGGCGGCCGCACCTGCCGATGCGGGTGACGCTCGTGCTCGACTCACCCGTCGCCCTGACGGGGCAGTGCACCGAGACGTCCTTCCCGGGGCCGTCGCCGGCGCCGGCCTGCACCGATGGCCGCGGCGGCGTGGTGTGCAAGTAGCGGGGGGCCTCGGCCCTAGCGGAAGTGGTCGAAGCCCGGGCGGGGCGGCGCGAGCGGCCGTCCCGCGGCGTCGACCAGCCGGACGATCGGCCGTCCCGCGACGATGCGGCCGATCCGCGTGAGCCGGCAGGCGAGTCGCCGGCGCGCACGCCGGAGCGCGCGCTCGGCGCGCGCCGGGAGGGCCACCAGCAGCTCGTAGTCCTCCCCGGCGGTGGCGGCGAAGCACGGCGCGTCGGTCCCGAGAGCGCGGCGGCAGGCCGGCGCGACGGGGAGACGCGCGGCCCATATTTCCGCGCCGACGGCGCCGGCGCGGCAGAGATGGCCGGCGTCCCGGACGAGCCCGTCGCTCACGTCGATCATCGCGTGCGCCAGCGGCGCGAGCAGGCGTCCAGCGCGCACGCGGAGCCGCGGCACGGGCCACCGCATGCGGCGCCCGGCGCGCAGGGCGCGCACCGCGAGCCCGGCGCCGCCGAGCGTGCCCGTCACGTACAGCGCGTCGCCCGGCCGTGCGCCGGTGCGGCCGACGACCGGACCGGGCGCCTCGCCGAGCAGCGTCGCGGTGATCGCCAGGTGCGGCCCGGCCGCGAGGTTGCCGCCCACGAGCCGCGCACCAGCCTGCCGCGCCGCCCGGGCGAAGCCCATGACGAGCGCGTCGAGGTCGGCCACGCTCAGGCTCGCCGGCGCCTCGAGCGCGAGCAGAGCGAAGGTCGGCGCGCCGCCCATGGCGGCGAGGTCGCTGGCGTTGACGGCGAACGCCCGGCGGCCGAGCGCCGCCGGCGGCGCCCAGCCGGCACGGAAGTGGACACCCTCGATCAACGTGTCGGTGGTGAGCAGCAGGGGCCGGCGGCCCGGGCGGATCGCGGCCGCATCGTCGCCCGGGCCGAGCAGGACGCGGCGGTCGGCGCGGGCGGCACCGAGACGGCGCAGGATGCGCGCGATCCACGCATGCTCGCCGACGTCGCCGAGGAGGCGCGCCACGGATGCGTCAGCCGAGCACCGACTTGACCTTGTCGAGGAAGCTCTTCGAGAGCGGATGGACCTCTTCGCCCGAGAGCCGTGCGAACTCCTCGAGGAGCTCGCGCTGGCGGGCCGACAGCTTCTTCGGCGTCTCCACGACGACCCGCACCAGCTCGTCGCCGCGCCCGTAGCCGTTCAGGTCCGGGATGCCCTGACCCTTCAGGCGGAAGACCTGCCCCGACTGGGTGCTGGCCGGGATCTTCACCCGCGCCGTGCCCTCGAGCGTGGGCACCTCCATCTCGGTCCCGAGCGCGGCCTGCGTGATGCTGATCGGCACCTCGCACACGATGTCCCGCCCCTCGCGCACGAACAGGGGATGCTCGCGCACGCGCAGCAGCACGTAGAGGTCGCCCGCGGGGCCGCCGTTCATCCCCGGCTCGCCCTCGCCGCGGAGCTTCAGGCGCGAGCCGGCGTCGACCCCCGCGGGAATCTTGATGTTCAGCTGATGCGTTTGACGCTGGACACCCGCACCGCCGCACGCCGGACACGGGTTGGCGATGATCGTCCCCTGCCCGTTGCAGTTGCCGCAGGTCTTGGCGATCGAGAAGAACCCCTGCTGGAAGCGGACCTGTCCCGAGCCGCGGCACTGCGGACACGTCCTCGGCATCGTCCCGGGCTTGGCGCCGCGGCCAGCGCACGTCTCGCAGGTGGAGAGGCGAGGCACGGCGATGGTCTTCTCGCAGCCGAAGGCCGCCTCCTCGAAGCTGACGTCGAGGTCGTAGCGGAGGTCTTGTCCGCGACGCGCCCGGGTCCGGCCGCGCGTCCGGCCCGTCCCGAAGAAGTCGCCGAACAGGTCACCGATGATGTCCTCGAAGCCGGCGCCGAAGTCGAAGCCTGCGGGCCCGCCGCCCTGCTCGAAGGCGGCGTGGCCGAAGCGGTCGTACATCGACCGCCGCTCCGCATCCGAGAGCACCTGGTACGCCTCGGCGAGCTCCTTGAAGCTCTCTTCCGCCTTGCGGTTCCCGGGATTCTTGTCGGGGTGGTGCTGATGCGCCAGCTTGCGGAAAGCTTTCTTGATCTCCTCGTCAGTTGCGTTGCGGGAGACGCCGAGCACCTCGTAGTAGTCGCGCTTCATGAGAAAACAAAGGCCCTCACCCGCCCGCGGCAGGTGAGGGCCTGTCTACTCTCCGCACCCCGTTCCCGCAAGCCAAAGCGGGCGCTTACTCCTTGACCTCCTCGAACTCCGCGTCGACGACGTCCTCCTTCGTCTTCCCGTCGCCGGCGGTCCCGTCGCTTCGCGGTTCCTGCCCACTCTCGGGGCCGCCGCCGCGGGCCTGCGAGGCCTTCGCATACATCGCCTCCGCGAGCTTGTGCGAGGCCCGCGCCAGGGCGTCGGCCGCGCTCCGCATCCGCCCCGCGTCCTGCGATTCGAGCGCCTTCTTGGCATCGGCGAGCGCGCCGTCGACGGCGCTCTTGGCGCCGGCGTCGAGCGCGGCGCCGTGCTCGGCCAGTGTCTTCTCGGTCTGGTAGACGAGCCCGTCGAGCTGGTTGCGCGCGTCGGCCAGCTCGCGCTTGCGCTTGTCGTCCTCGGCGTGCAGCTCGGCTTCCTTCACCATCCGGTTGATCTCGTCCTTCGCGAGACCGCTCGACGCGGTGATCTGGATCGACTGCTCCTTGCCGGTGCCGAGGTCCTTGGCGCCCACGTGGACGATGCCGTTGGCGTCGATGTCGAAGGTGACCTCGATCTGCGGCACGCCACGCGGCGCGGGCGGGATGCCGACCAGGTCGAACTGGCCGAGCAGCTTGTTGTCGGCGGCCATCTCGCGCTCGCCCTGGAAGACCCGGATGGTGACCGCGGACTGGTTGTCGGCGGCGGTCGAGAAGATCTGGCTCTTGCGGGTGGGGATGGTGGTGTTCTTCTCGATCAGCTTGGTGAACACGCCGCCGAGCGTCTCGATGCCGAGCGAGAGCGGCGTCACGTCGAGGAGGAGCACGTCCTTCACCTCGCCGCGCAGCACGGCGCCCTGGATGGCGGCGCCGACCGCCACCACCTCGTCCGGGTTGACGCCCCGGTGCGGCTCCTTGGCGAAGAGCTTCTTGACGCGCGCCTGGACCGCCGGCATGCGGGTCATGCCGCCGACCAGCACCACCTCGTCGATCTGCCGCGTCGTGAGGCCGGCGTCCTTGAGCGCCGTGATGCACGGCCCGTCGAGGCGGTCGAGAAGGTCGGCGCACAGCGCCTCGAGCTTGGCGCGCGTGAGCTTCATGGTCAGGTGCTTCGGCCCGCTCTGGTCGGCGGTGATGAAGGGCAGGTTGATGTCGGTCTCCGTCACCGTCGAGAGCTCGCACTTGGCCTTCTCCGCGGCCTCCTTGAGACGCTGGAGCGCCATGCGATCCTTGCGCAGGTCGATGCCCTGGTCCTTCCTGAACTCGTCCGCCAGGTAGTCCATCACCCGCTGGTCGAAGTCCTCGCCGCCGAGGAACGTGTCGCCGTGGGTGGCCTTCACCTCGAAGACGCCCTCGCCGATCTCGAGGATGGAGATGTCGAAGGTGCCGCCGCCGAGATCGAACACCGCAATCTTCTCGTCCTTCTTCTTGTCGAGCCCGTAGGCGAGCGAGGCGGCGGTCGGCTCGTTGATGATGCGCAGCACGTTCAGGCCCGCGATCTTGCCCGCGTCCTTCGTGGCCTGGCGCTGGCTGTCGTTGAAGTACGCGGGGACCGTGATCACCGCGTCCGCCACCTTCTCTCCCAGGTGATCCTCCGCGGTCTGCTTCATCTTCTGCAGGATGAACGCCGAGATCTCGGCCGGGCTGTAGCGCCGGCCGCGTACCTCGACCCAGGCATCGCCGTTGTCCGCCCGCACGATTTTGTACGGGAGGACCTTCATCGCCTTCTGGACCTCCGAGTCCTCGTAGCGCCGACCGATCAGGCGCTTGATGGCGAAGATGGTGTTCTCGGGGTTGGTGATCGCCTGACGG
Source organism: Deltaproteobacteria bacterium (assembly GCA_005888095.1). Classification (GTDB taxonomy): domain Bacteria; phylum Desulfobacterota; class Binatia; order DP-6; family DP-6; genus DP-3. Next base: position 7,025 of record VBKF01000185.1, read on the forward strand.
CGCGCGATCTGCCCCGCCAGCCGTTCGCCGCTCTCGGTGAACGCAACGACGGACGGAGTGATCCTGCTGCCCTCGGCATTGGTGAGGACGACGGGATCACCGCTCTCCATGATCGCGACCACGGAGTTCGTGGTCCCCAGGTCGATTCCGATCACCTTGGCCATCGTCACGGTCTCCTTGCGCGCGCTTTAACCACGGGTCTTGTCCTTGGCAAGCTTGGCGTCGGCCGGGGGCGCCTTGGACACGCTCACCAGGGCCGGCCGGAGCAGCCGCTCGTTCAGCAGGTATCCGGCCTGGTGCTGCTCCAGCACCCGATTCGGCTCGAGCTCGCCGGTCTCGACGTGGGCGACCGCCTCGTGGTGTGTCGGGTCGAAGGGGACACCGGCGGCCTCGACCTTGGTCACCCCGTGTCGCTCGAGCACGTCCACCAGCCCCTTGAGGACGAGCTCCACGCCCTCGACGATCGATTTCCCGTTGCCGCCGCCGCGCGCGTGCTCGAGCGCGCGTTCGAGGTTGTCCACCACGGGGAGGAGGTCGCGGATGAACGCCTCGTTGGCGAACCGTGTGGCCTCGGCGCGTTCCCGCGCCATTCGCTTCTTGAAGTTCTCGAGCTCCGCGACGGCGCGCAGCCACCGATCGTGATTCTGGCGCGCCTCTTCCCGCGCCGCCGCCAGCGTGCCTTCCAGCGCTTCGCGGTCGTTCGACGGGCGCTCCTCGGAGGCCCCCCCCGGCGCCTCATCCACCCCCGGCCGGTCGTCCTTCCCTTCCGCCATGCCAGTGGCCCGAGTAGGCACCAGAACCCTGTTTGTCAAGTTGCGGATGTGATGGGTGAGTGATACGGACCGATCGGTCGCCCTCGTGTCCCTCGAAATCGCCACTGCGGCGTTCGTCCTTCGCACCCGGCCGTACGGCGAGTCGGACCGTATCGTCACCCTGATCACGGAGACACAGGGCAAGGTGACGGGCATCGCCAAGGGGGCCAAGAACTCCCGGCGGCGCTTTGCGGGGACGCTGGAGCCCTTCGTTCACATTCGCACGGTCTTCCGCCAGCGACCCAGCTCCGACCTCGCCTTCCTCCTGCGCTGCGAGTTCCTCGGCGTCTTTCGCCGGTTCACCTGCGACCTCGAACGCTTCGCCGCAGGCAGCTACGCGCTCGAGCTGACGGATCGCATGGTGCTCGGCCGCGAGTCGGGACGTGAGGTGTATCGGCTGGTCGCCGAGGTCTTGGCGCTGCTCGATGCCGGGAAGCCGATCGAGCCCGTGCTGCGCGCCTTCGAGCTGCACCTGCTGGCGGCGAGCGGCTACGCGCCGGCGCTCCATCGCTGCCGCACGTGCGGCACGCCGGCGGAGACGGCCGAGACGATCTACCTCGCCGTCGAGCGGGGCGGCCTTCTCTGCCGCGCCTGCGTGCCGGCGGGAGAGGCCGTGCGGCCCCTCGCCGGGGCGACTGCGGTGGAGCTCGCGCGGCTCGCGGCGGGTCCGCTCGCGAGCGCCGCCGCCGGCGCTTCGGCGCGGACGCTCGTGGAAGCCGCGGCCGTCGCGGAGCATCTGCTCGCCGCGGTCACGTCGGGACCGCTGCGCTCGCGCGACTTCGTGGCGCGCGCTCGCGTTGATTCCCCGGGCGCCCTCCGCTAGGGTTCGCGTTTCCCCCCATGGCCGCCGCGACGATGGACAAGGTGGTGAACCTCTGCAAGCGGCGGGGGTTCGTCTTTCCAGGCAGCGAGATCTACGGGGGCCTCGGCTCGAGCCTCGACTACGGGCCGCTCGGCGTCGAGCTCAAGCGCAACGTCAAGGAGGCGTGGTGGCGGGCAGTCGTGACCGGACGCGACGACGTGGTGGGGATCGATGCGGCCATCATCATGCATCCGGGGGTCTGGGAAGCCTCGGGGCACCTCGCCGGCTTCACCGATCCGCTCGTCGACTGCAAGAGCTGCAAGCAGCGCTTCCGCGCCGATGACCTCCAGGGCCCGCGCTGCCCCGCGTGCGGCGGCGAGCTGACCGAGGCGCGGCAGTTCAACCTCATGTTCAAGACCTACGTCGGTCCGATGGAGGACACGGCGCACGTCGCCTACCTCCGTCCGGAGACGGCGCAGGGCATCTTCGTCAACTTCCGCAACGTCGTCGAGACGTCGCGCCTGAAGATCCCCTTCGGCATCGCGCAGATCGGGAAGTCGTTCCGCAACGAGATCACGCCCGGCAACTTCCTCTTCCGGACGCGCGAGTTCGAGCAGATGGAGCTCGAGTTCTTCGTGCGGCCCGGCGAGGACGACCCCTGGTTCGAACACTGGCGCGAAGAGCGCCTGCGCTGGTACACCGACCTCGGTCTCGCGCCCGAGCGGCTCCGCGTGCGGCCACACGGGGCCGACGAGCTCGCCCACTACGCGAAGGCGTGCTGCGACATCGAGTACCGGTTCCCCTTCGCGTGGGCCGAGCTCGAGGGGATCGCCAACCGCACCGACTTCGACCTCCGGCGGCATGCCGAGCGCAGCGGCAAGGACTTGAGCTACTTCGACGAGGAGCGGCGCGAGCGCTACCTGCCGTACGTGATCGAGCCGTCGGCCGGGGCCGATCGCTCGACCCTCGCGTTCCTCCTCGACGCCTACGACGAGGACGAGATCGAGGGCGAGACCCGCATCGTGCTCCGGCTGCATCCGAGGCTCGCGCCGTACAAGGCGGCCGTCTTCCCGCTCCTGCGCAAGGACGGGCAACCGGAGCGCGCGCGGCGCATCTACGCCGCGCTCCGGCAGCAGTTCCCCGTCGACTACGATCAGGCCGGCTCGATCGGGAGGCGCTATCGCCGCCAGGACGAGGTCGGCACACCGTACGGGATCACCGTCGACCACCAGACCATGCAGGACGGCACCGTCACGCTCCGCGACCGCGATGCCACCACGCAGGTGCGCATCCCCGAGGATCGTCTGGTCGAGGAGCTGCGCGCCAAAATCGGCTGAGGAGGACCCCGATGGCAAGACCGCAGGCTCGAGCGGCGCGGCCCGCCCCCGCGCGCGCGCGGCGGTACATCTACTGGTTCGGCGGGGGCCGTGCCGACGGGCGCGCGGACATGAAGGCCCTCCTCGGCGGTAAGGGGGCCAACCTCGCCGAGATGGCCCGCCTCGGGCTGCCCGTGCCGCCCGGCTTCACCATCTCGACCGAGGTGTGCACCCACTACTACGCCCACGGAGGCAGCTACCCCCCGGGGCTGAAGGAGCGGGTGCCCGGGGCGCTCGCACGCGTCGAGAAGGCCGTGGGCCGGCGGTTCGGCGATCCGGAGAAGCCGCTGCTCGTCTCCGTCCGCTCGGGTGCGCGCGCGTCGATGCCGGGCATGATGGACACCATCCTGAACCTCGGCCTGAACGACCGGACGGTCGAGGGTCTGGCGCGCGAGACCGGGAACCCTCGCTTTGCCTACGACTGCTATCGCCGTTTCGTCCAGATGTACGGCGACGTCGTGCTCGGCCTCAAGCCGGAGACCAGGACCGAGCGCGATCCGTTCGAGCTCGTGCTCGAGGAAAAGAAGCGCGCACGCCGCGTCAAGCTCGACACCGACCTCGACGCCGGTGCGCTCCGGGAGCTGGTGGCCGAGTTCAAGGCGCTGGTGAGGACGCGCAAGGGCGTCCGCTTCCCCGAGGATCCCGAGGACCAGCTCTGGGGGGCGATCGGCGCCGTGTTCGGCTCGTGGATGAACGAGCGCGCGCTCGTCTACCGCCGGCTGAACGCCATCCCGGACACCTGGGGCACGGCGGTGAACGTGCAGGCGATGGTGTTCGGCAACATGGGTCCCGACTCGGGTACCGGGGTCGCCTTCACCCGCGACCCGGCGACCGGGGAGAACGTCTTCTACGGCGAGTTCCTGATGAACGCCCAGGGCGAGGACGTCGTTGCCGGCGTGCGCACGCCGCTGCCGATCGCCGCGCTCGAGCGCGAGAACCCGAAGGCCTACGCCCAGCTCGGGAAGATCCGGCGCACGCTCGAGCGACACTACCGCGACGTCATGGACATCGAGTTCACCATCCAGCAGGGCACGCTCTACATGCTGCAGTGCCGCGTCGGGAAGCGGACCGCGCTCGCCGCCGTCCGGATCGCCCTCGACATGGTGCGCGAGCGGCTCATCACGCGGGACGAGGCGCTCCGGCGCGTCGAGCCCGAGGGCCTCGAGCAGCTCCTCCGCCCGACCTTCGACGCGAAGGCGAAGGACGTCGCGGTCGCGGCGGGTCGACTCCTGGCGCGCGGGCTCGCCGCCGGGCCGGGCGCCGCCACGGGACGGATCGCCTTCCACGCCGAGGAGGCCGAGGCGCACGCGGCGCGCGGCGAGAGCGTGATCCTGGTGCGCATCGAGACGTCGCCCGAGGACCTCCGCGGCATGGCGGCCTCGCGGGGCATCCTCACCGCCCGGGGCGGCATGACGAGCCACGCGGCCCTCGTCGGGCGGCAGATGGGCAAGGTCTGCGTCGTCGGCTGCGAGCCGCTGCTGATCGACTACGAGGCGGGCACGCTCCGCGTCAGCGGCCGCGACGTCGTCCTGCGCGACGGGGACGAGGTGGCGATCGACGGCACCACGGGCGAGGTCTTCCAGGGCGGCATCCCGACCGCGCCGAGCGAGGTGGTGCAGGTGCTCATCGACCGCACCCGCGACCCCGCCACGGCCCCCGTCTACCGGATGTTCGCCCAGCTCATGAAGTGGGCGGACCAGGTGCGCCGCCTCGGCATCCGGGCCAACGCCGACCAGCCCGACCAGGGCGCCGCCGCCGTCGCCTTCGGCGCGGAAGGGATCGGCCTCTGCCGGACCGAGCACATGTTCTTCGGCGAGGGCAAGCTCGGGCCGATGCGCGAGATGATCCTCGCCGAGACGGTGGAGGAGCGGCGTGCGGCGCTCGGCAAGCTGCTCCCGTTCCAGCGCGCCGACTTCGAGGGCATCTTCCAGGTGATGCGCGGCAAGCCGCTGACGATACGGACGATCGACCCCCCGCTCCACGAGTTCCTGCCGCACGACGAGCCCGCGCAGCGAGAGCTGGCCGCCCAGATGGGCATCTCCTTCGAGCGCGTCCGCGACCGCGTCGAGGCCCTGCACGAGTTCAACCCGATGCTCGGCTTTCGCGGCTGCCGGCTCGGCATCGTGTACCCCGAGATCACGGAGATGCAGGCGCGGGCCATCTTCGAGGCGGCCGCGCGCGTGCGCAAGGCCGGGACGGCGGTCGAGCCGGAGGTCATGATCCCGCTCGTCGGCCACGTGAAGGAGCTGATGCTCCAGGCGGCCATCGTGCGACGGGTCGCCGACGAGGTGATGAAGCAGGAGGGCGTCCGCTTCCGGTATCTGGTCGGGACCATGATCGAGGTCCCGCGCGGCGCCCTCACCGCCGACGAGATCGCCGCCGCTGCCGACTTCTTCTCCTTCGGCACGAACGATCTGACGCAGACCACCCTCGGCGTCTCGCGCGACGACGCCGCCCGCTTTCTCGTGCCCTACGTCGACCGGTTCAACATCTATCCGCGCGACCCGTTCCAGTCGCTCGACCAGGACGGCGTGGGCGCCCTCATGAAGCTCGCCGTCGAGAAGGCGCGCCGGGTGCGGGCGGACCTGAAGCTCGGCATCTGCGGGGAGCACGGCGGCGAGCCGGCATCGGTGCGCTTCTGCCATGCCATCGGGCTCGATTACGTGTCCTGCTCGCCCTACCGGGTGCCGGTCGCCAGGCTGGCGGCGGCGCAGGCGGCGCTGGGACCGGATTGACGGATTGAAGGCGGATTAAAGGTCCGGGCGGCGCTGGCCGAAGCATGAACGGGACCAGCGGGCGCCCGAGCGCCTGCCGTGCGTCCCAGGGATGAGAGTGGCGAGCCGCGTCCAGGCACGACTGTTCGGGGTCCTCGGCGACCCCGTCGACCATTCGCTGTCGCCCGCCATGCAGAATGCGGCCTTTGCCGCGGTCCGCCTGCCGCACCTCTACCTGCGCTACCGGGTCGCACCCCCGGTCCTCGAAGAAGCCTTCGCGGACGCGCGCCGACTTCGCATGGGCGGGCTGAACCTGACCGTTCCGCTGAAGGAGGCCGCCGTCCCCCTCTGCGACGTCCTCACGCCGGAGGCGAGGCGGATCGGCGCGGTCAACACCCTGCTCTTCCGCGGCGACCGGCTCGTCGGCCACAACACGGACGGGCGCGGCTTCCTGCGCGCCCTCGGCCACCGCGTGCGGCTCCGCGGGGCACACGCCGTCCTGATCGGCGCGGGCGGCTCGGCGCGGGCCGTCGGTGCCGCGCTGGTCCACGGCGGCTGCGGGCAGCTCACCGTCGCCAACCGGACGTCCGGCCGCGGCGAGCATCTCGCTGCGCGTCTGGCCGCGCTCGGCTGCCCGGACACCCGCGCGATCACCCTGGCCGCCCTGGCCGGGGGCGACCCGCTCGCCGACGCCGCGCTGGTGGTCAACACCACGCCCCTCGGCCTCGGTGGGGCCGGCCCCGCGCTCCGCTACGCGGCGAGCCCGCCGCGCTGCCTTTTCGTCGACCTGGTCTACGGCGCCGAGCCGACGCCCTTCCTCGCGGCGGCCGCGCGCGCCCGCCGCCCGACGCTCGACGGCGCACCCATGCTCCTCCATCAGGGGGCGCTCGCCTTCGAGGCCTGGACCGGCCGGCGTGCGCCGCTCACCGCGATGGCGCGCGCGCTGGGCGATGCCGGGCTCGTCTTGACTCAGCAACGGGCGGCGCGTACCGTCCGCGCTCGCCGCCCTCCGAGACCATGAGCTCCCGGCTCGGAGACCTCCTCCAGCGACGCGGTGACCTCACCGCCGAGCAGCTTGCGCGCGCGCTCGATCAGCAGCGCGAGCAGGGCGGCGCGCTCTCGACGCATCTCGTGCGCCTCGGCTTCATCACCGAGGAGAAGCTCCTCTCCTACCTCCAGCGCGAGTACCGGCTCCCGGTGGTGGACCTCGGGTCGCTCGACGTGCCGCGCGAGGTGCTGAGCGTCGTCCCGCAGGCGCTCGTGCTGAAGCACCATCTCATCCCGACCAACCTCGTCCGCTCGACCCTCACCCTCGCCATGGCCGACCCGTCGAACCTGATGGCCATCAACGAGGTCAAGTTCCTCACCGGCTACGACGTCAAGGTCGCGGTGGCCGCGCCTGCCGCGCTCCAGCAGGCGATCGAGCGCTACTACGAGGCCAACACCAGCTACCAGGACGTCCTCGACCAGATCGGCAACGAGGACGTCGAGCTCGTCCGCACCGACGACGACGTCGATCTCAAGGACCTCGAGCGCGCCACCGAGGAGGCGCCGGTCGTGCGCCTGGTGAACGCCGTCATGACCGACGCGATCCGCAAGCGCGCGAGCGACATCCACATCGAGCCGTACGAGAAGGTGCTCCGCATCCGCTTCCGGATCGACGGCGTGCTCTACGAGATCATGCAGCCGCCGCTGCGGCTGAAGAACGCCATCACCTCGCGCATCAAGGTCATGGCCAACCTCGACATCGCCGAGCGCCGCCTCCCGCAGGACGGGCGCATCAAGATGAAGCTCTCGGGCAACAAGGAGATGGACTTCCGGGTGTCGGTGCTGCCGACCATGGCGGGCGAGAAGGTCGTGCTCCGGCTCCTCGACAAGTCGAACCTGCAGCTCGACATGACCAAGCTCGGCTTCGAGGAGCAGGCTCTCAAGAATTTCAAGGACGCGATCTCCAAGCCCTTCGGCATGGTGCTCGTGACCGGCCCGACCGGCAGCGGCAAGACGACCACGCTCTACTCGGCGCTGGCCGAGCTGAACAAGGTGACCACCAACATCTCGACCGCCGAGGACCCCGTCGAGTTCAACCTGGTCGGCATCAACCAGGTGCAGATGCACGAGGAGATCGGTCTCAACTTCGCGGCGGCACTGCGCGCCTTCCTGCGCCAGGACCCCGACGTCATCATGGTGGGCGAGATCCGCGACTTCGAGACAGCCGAGATCGGCATCAAGGCGGCCCTCACCGGCCATCTCGTCCTCTCGACCCTCCACACGAACGACGCGCCGTCCACCGTCAACCGGCTGCTCAACATGGGCGTCGAGCCGTTCCTGGTCGCGAGCTCGGTCAATATCATCCTCGCGCAGCGCCTCGCCCGCGTCATCTGCGCGCACTGCAAGGAGCCGAACCCGGTGGGCGTCGAGGTCCTGCGCGAGATGGGCTGGACGGGCGAGCCCTTCACGCCCTGCCGCGGCGCGGGCTGCTCGAACTGCGGCGGCACCGGCTTCAAGGGGCGCATCGCGCTCTACGAGGTCATGCCGATGAGCGACGCCGTGCGCGAGCAGATCCTGGCGGGCGCGACGGCGCTCGACCTGAAGCGCACGGCGGTGCAGGAAGGGATGAAGACGCTGCGGCAGAGCGGGCTCGAGAAGGTCGCCGAGAAGACGAGCACGCTCGAAGAAGTCCTGCGCGTGACGATGGCCGATTAGACAAGGGGGCCCCGTGCGGTGCTCGGGCGCTACGCGCCCTGCGCTCCTCCGATGGCCCCCTGTGACCCCCGCGCCTCGCTCGGCGAAGCCTCGCTCGGCTTCTGGGCCGCGTACAGGGCGGAGATGGAGATGTACGCATTTGTTCCAGCGTGTTTCTTTGGGGGGTTGAAGTGACGCAAAGCTGACGCTGCGCGGACGCCGGGGACGCGGTGCGGCGGGCCGGCGGGGTGGCACGGGGCCTGCTCCTCGCGGCTGCCATGCCATCGATGGAAGCGTTCCTGCGCGAGATGATCGAGCGCAAGG
>VBKF01000186.1:0-8518 GCA_005888095.1 Deltaproteobacteria bacterium
AAGGAAGACATCTGGCCCTCCTTCAAGGCGTTCCTCGCGCGCGACCGCGGGCGAGACCAGTAGGGCCGTGGCCGACTACGCGCTCAAGGACCTCGAGTACTGGGACGCGCGCATCCGGGAGAAGGTCGCCGAGCTCGGCCTCGACTGCTTCCCGCAGGAGTTCGAGATCTGCGACCACGGCCAGATGCTCGGCTACATGGCCTACTCGGGCATGCCGTCCCACTACCCGCACTGGTCCTACGGCAAGGCTTACGAGAAGCTGAAGACGCTCTACGACTACGGCGTGTCGGGCCTCCCCTACGAGATGGTCATCAACTCCAACCCGGCGCTCGCGTACCTGATGCGCGACAACTCCCTCTGCCTCCAGATCCTGACGATCGCGCACGTCTACGGGCACAACGACTTCTTCAAGAACAACTTCACGTTCAAGACGACCCGGCCCGAGTTCACCATCGGGGGCTTCAAGGCGCGTGCCGCCCGCGTGCGACGCTACGTCGACACGCCGAGCATCGGGCTGGAGAAGGTCGAGCCGCTTCTCGATGCGGCGCACTCCCTCGCGCTCCAGTGCCGCCGCAACCTCGCCGTCAAGAAGCTCTCGGAGGAGGAGGAGCGCGACCGTCTGGTCGCCGCCGCCACCCCGCGCGCCGATCCCTTCCAGCGCATCCATCGCCGGCAGGAGTTCGTCGAGCCGGACCTTCGCAAGGTACCGCCGACGCCCGACGAGGACATCCTCCTCTTCATCCGCGACCACAACCCATTCCTGCACGAGTGGGAGAAGGATCTCCTCACCATCGTCCACGAAGAGACGCAGTACTTCATCCCGCAGATCGAGACCAAGATCATGAACGAGGGTTGGGCCTCGTTCTTCCACAAGCGAATCCTCGATTCGCTCGAGCTGCCGCAGGAGCTCCACCTCGAGTTCCTCGTCCGCCACAACCAGGTGGTGCGGCCGATCCCGGGCGGGCTGAACCCCTACCACCTCGGGCTTCGCATGTGGGACGACCTCGAACGGCGCGGCGACCACCCGACGAAGGAGGAGCGCGAGACGCTCCCGCCGGGCAAGACCGGCCGCAGCTTGCTGTTCGAGACCCGCGAGGTCGACCGCGACGTCTCCTTCATCCGCCGCTGGCTCGACGAACGGCTCATGCGCGAGCTCGACCTCTTCCGCTACGAGCCGAAGGGCGACGACCTCGTCATCACCGACGTCTCCGACGACACCGGCTGGCAGCAGGTGAAGGAGACGCTCCTCAAGAACATCGGCATGGGGGGGATTCCCGTCATCCGGGTCGAGGACGCCGACTACAACCACAACCGCACCCTCTTCCTCGTTCACGCTCATGACGGGCGCGATCTCCAGCTCGAGTACGCCGAGAAGAGCCTCGGCTACCTCCACCGGCTGTGGGGCCGCGACGTGACCCTCGAGACCGTGGTGAATGGCAAGCGGACGTTCCTGACCTTCGGCGAACGCGGGTTCTCGGCCAAGGCGGCGAAATGATCCCGGGGGCCCGTCCGGTGCTCGGGCGCGGCTGCGCCGCGCCCTGCGCTCCTCCGATGCCCCCGGACCCCGTCGCTCGCCCGCGGCGAAGCCGCGGGCGGCTCCTGCGCGTCGCGCCCGGGGTGGTGCAGTAGTCGCCACGCGCTATAATCGCCGCGTCATGCCGATCTACGAGTACCGCTGCACCGATTGTGGCCGAAAGACCACCGTGCTGACGCTTCGAGTGAGTGAGCAGGTCGAGCCCAAGTGCGAGCGGTGCGGCAGCGGCAGGCTCACGCGCCTGATGTCCCGGTTCGCCCTAGTTCGCTCCGAAGATGACCGGCTGGACGATCTTGGCGACCCCTCGTCGCTCGGCGACCTCGACGAGAACGACCCGAAGACTATGGCGCGCTGGATGCGCAAGATGGGCAAGGAGCTCGGTGAAGACGCGGGCGACGACTTCGACGAGATGGTCGACGAGATGGAGGCCGGCGGTGGGGACGACTCCGAGGAGGGTGGCGAGAGCGGTGGGGCGGGCGGCGAGGACGACCTGTAATTGAGCGCGCGCAGCAAAGCGCGACCTGTCCCTGCCGTGCCGTCCCAGCCCGATTGGACCGACGTGCTCGCGAGCATCGAGGATGGGGTCGTCGTGATCGACCCGGCGGGCGTGGTCGCCGATTTGAACCCCGCCGCCGAGCAGCTCATCGGCGTCTCGGCGCCGCAGGCCGTGGGCAAGCCGGTCGACGTTCTGTTCGGCGGGGAGCGGGCCCGGCGCGTGCAGCGCGGAGCGCTGCATTGGGCCGGCGAGCTGGTGCGCGACACGCTGGCCCAGGGCGTGGCCCGCCGGCGGGGCGAGGGGCTCCTGCGCTCTCGGCGCGGGGACGTCGAGGTAAACGCCGCGTGCGCGCCGCTTCACGACGGCGACGGCACCGTCGCGGGCGCCGTCCTCGTGCTCCGAGACCTGACGCTCCAGCGCGCCCTCGAGGCGACGGGTCGCCGCGCGGAACGGTTGGCCGCCCTCGGCACGGTCGCGCTCGGCCTCGCGCACGAGATCAAGAACCCGCTGGGCGGCATCAAGGGGGCGGCGCAGCTGCTGCGGGGGGCGCTCGATGACCCCGAACTGGTGCGCTGCACGGACATCATCATCCGCGAGGTCGAGCGTCTCGACGGCCTCGTCGAGCACCTCCGCGAGCTCTCGATTCCGCCGCGCCTGGACCTCCAACCGGTGAACATCCACCGGGTGCTGAACGATGTGCTCGCGCTCCAGCGCCAGGCGCCGGCGTGGGGCGAGACTGCGCTGCGCGTCGAATTCGATCCGAGCCTGCCCGCCGTGCGCGGCGACCGCGCGCAGCTGACCCAGGTCTTCCTGAACCTCGTGAAGAACGCGCTCGAGGCGCTCGCGGGCCGGGGCGAGCTGCGGGTCTCGACCCGCATCGAGACACGCTACCACATCCGGCGCGGACGCGGCCGTGGACAGTTCCTGTCGGTCGTCGTCGAGGACAGCGGCCCAGGCGTGCCCCCCGAGGACGTCGCCCAGCTCTTCTCCCCCTTCTTCTCGACCAAGGCCGGCGGCAGCGGCCTCGGCCTCGCGCTCTGCCACCGCATCGTGGCCGAGCACGGGGGCACGATCGCCTACGAGGCACGTCCGGGCGGCGGCGCCTGCTTCCGGGTGACCCTGCCGGTGAGCGAGGGAGATGTCGGCAACGCCCGATAAGATGCCGGCTACTCCCGGCAATATCCTCATCGCCGACGACGAGGAGTCGATCCGGTGGGTGCTCGAGCGTGCATGCGCGAAAGACGGCCACACGGTCCATGCGGTCGCCAGCGGTCGAGAAGCGCTCGCCGCGCTCCGCGAGCGCGCCTACGACGTTGCGCTCATCGACATCAAGATGCCTGACCTCTCGGGCCTCGACGTGCTGACGCGCGCGCGCGAGGACCACGTCGACACGCTCTTCATCATCATGACCGCGCAGAACACGATGGCGAACGCCATCGAGGCGACCAAGCGCGGGGCCTACGATTACTTGACCAAGCCGTTCAACCTCGACGAGGTGGAGCTCCTCGTCGGGCGGGCCATGGAGCTGCGCCACCTGACGCGCGACCTCGAGCGGCTTCGCGGCGAGCTCGAGCAGCGCAACGAGCTGGTCATCGGCCGGACCTCCGCGATGCAGGAGGTCTACAAGGTGATCGGGCGGGTCGCCCCGACGGATGCGACGGTGCTCATCCAGGGCGAGACCGGCACCGGAAAGGAGCTCCTCGCCAAGACGATCCACCATCACTCCGAGCGGCGCGGGCCCTTCGTCGCGCTCAACTGTCCCGGCATCCCCACCGAGCTGCTCGAGAGCGAGCTCTTCGGCTACGAGCGCGGCGCCTTCACGGGGGCGGTCGAGCGACGCATCGGCAAGTTCGAGGCCGCCGCCGGCGGGACCCTGCTGCTCGACGAGATCGCCGACATGCCCCTCGCCCTTCAGGCCAAGCTCCTGCGCGTCCTCCAGGAGCGCGAGTTCACGCGGGTCGGGGGGCGCGATGCGCTGCGCGCCGACGTGCGCATCATCGCCGCCTCGAACCAGGACCTCGAGGCGGCGGTCCGGGCCGGGCGCTTCCGCGACGACCTCTTCTTCCGCCTGAACGTCGTGCGCCTCACCCTCCCGCCGTTGCGCGATCGGCGCGGCGACATCCCGGACCTCATCCAGTTCTTCATCGACAAGTTCAACCGCGACCTCGGCACCGCGATCGTCGGCGTGAGCGACGACGTCCGCGAGCTCCTCATGCGCCACACCTGGCCCGGCAACGTGCGCGAGCTCGAGAACGCCCTCCTGCGCGCCGCGGTGCTCGCCCGGGGCCGCACGCTCGTGCCCGAAGACTTCGCGCTCGCCGGCCAGCCGCGGCAGAGCTCCGCCGAGGTGCTGCCGCTCGAGGAAGCCGTGCGCCACCGCCTGGCCGAGCTCCTCGAGCGCGACGCCGGGGTACCGGTGGGTGAGCTCCACGCCACGCTCATCAGCGCCGTCGAGCGGCCGCTCATCGAGATCGTGCTCGAGCGTTCGGGCGGCAACCAGGTGAAGGCCGCCGAGATGCTCGGCATCAACCGCAACACGCTGCGCAAGAAGATCACCGAGCTCGGCATCGAGGTCCGGCGGCTCGTGTCGCGCTAGGTGCTGCGCCTCCCGCCGCTCTATGCGATCGTCGACCCCCTCGACACGGGCGCCGACCCCGTCGAGCTCGCGGCCGCGTTGCTGGCGGGCGGCGCCCGACTCCTGCAGCTCAGGCTGAAGGAGGCGACTTCCCGGGAGCTGCTCCGCGTGGCCGAGGCGATCCGGTCCCACGCTCGTGCCGCGGGCGCCGTGTTCCTGGTGAACGACCGTCCCGACATCGCTCGTGCGGTCGACGCCGACGGCGTGCACCTCGGGCAGGACGACCTCCCGGTTGCCGCCGCGCGGCGCATCCTCGGCCCGGGGCGGCTGATCGGCGTCTCGACGCACGACGTGGAGGAAGCACGGGTGGCCGAGGCGGCGGGCGCCGACTATATCGCCGTCGGGCCCATCTACGCGACGACGAGCAAGACGAGCGCCCTCGCGCCCCGCGGGCTCGAGCTCGTCCGCGCTGTGCGCGCTTGCGTGCCGCGACCGCTGGTCGCGATCGGCGGGATCAGCCCGGACACCGCTCCGCCAGTCCGCCGCGCCGGCGCGGACGCCGTCGCCATGATCGCCGCGCTCGTCCGTGCACCGGACATCGCCGCCGCGGTGCGGGGGGCGTTGGCCCGGCTCGGCGATGCGTAGCGACGCCGACCCGCCGGATCAGCGGCCGAGCTTCCCGATAGCAAAATCGGTGGTCCCGATCCGAAACCCCAGCGCGTCGTGGAGCGTCTTGTAGAGCAGGGCCAAGGTCGGGCGATCGAGCTCCTCGACGATGGCCCTCACCTTCTCTTCCGCTCGCTCGCGCGGGGTCATCGGCTTCTCATCCCTGGCCATCTACAGCTTCACTTCGAGCGCTGGCCGAACCGACGCTTGGGGTCCCGCGATTCCGCCGCTCGTAGCGAGGAGGCGGACTCCGGCGCCGAGGGAGCAGGTCCAGCGACTGCTGCCGGAAGCTTGGCCGGGGGCCCGCACAGGTTGGCGACCGCGAGCCATCCTTCGAGCGCGTTGCGCGTGGCCCGAACCCGGTATCGCGTGCCCTCGGGCCCGCGCGGCCGCCAGGCCAGAATCTCGACCTCGCTGCCGTCGCTCAGGCTCCCGAGCGCGTTCGTGCCGGTGTCGTCCGTCAATGTCACGCCGGCGGAATTGCCTCCCGCACAAGCCACGCGCACGCGGCGGCCGACGGCGAAGACGGGAACACGCACGCGCTCCGAGGAGGGCCCGCGAGAAGGGCCCTGGGCGAATCGCATCTTACCTCCTTGGTCGCGGCCTGAATGGGCGCCAACCGCGCGGAGGCCGTTGAGCGCGAGGCGGTCTCGGACCGAGAGGCCAGCGGTGGAAGATCGCCGAAGTCACCCGGAACGACGGAAGTTTCATAATACTCTTACTCCGCGGCATTGTCAAATTAACCTGGCGTGGGCAGTTAGCGGTCCACATCCACCGCACGCATTGACCCTGCGCGTTGATCCCTTTTTCACCTCGGCCTTGCAGCCTCATCACGAGCCCGATACAAGAACCCGTGAGCCCGTTTTGAGCCCCGCAGCGCGATCTGTGCGGGGGCCCGGTCCCCACCCACGCGTGCTCGGCGCGGACTCTGGAAGGAGAATCCCGCCATGGCCGTGGACGACGCCGATGACTTCGTGCCGTTCCAGGACGTCAGAGTCATCAGGTCAACGGCTCCGGCCCTGCTCTGCGGGATCAGAGACAAGCGCGTCTGGCTCTCACGCGCGCACATCAGCGGCAAACTCTGGTGCGCGGGTGATCGCGGCACACTCTTCATCCGGCGCTGGGTCGCTCGCGACCGGTGCCTGATCGATCCACCGGGCCCGGACGCCGTTCGGCTCCCGGAGCCGTCCATCTCGCAGCAACCCTTGACGGGTCGGCTGCGCGTGGTGCGCGCCGATCGGAACCCCTCTCAACGATGACGAGCGGAATGACCGCGTTCAGACAACCACCGACCGACTGCGACAACATGAACCATCGGCGCGCCAACTCGCCGGTGCCGCACTGTCCGCAGTGCGGCAAGGTCGTGAACCGAGAGATCCCACGCTGGCAGTGCAGCGACGCGCAACACGCCGTCGCACGGCGCCAGGGGTCGGCGTTCTGCGTCGGATGCGGCGCGCAGCTCGTCGTCAGGCGACCCTGACGACGACGGAAGGAGACCTCCATGGCGTTCGCACGGTTCGACCCCTGCCCGCACTGCCAGGCCCCGCTCTCGTTCCTCGAAGGGGTCGCAGGCAGTCAGATGAATCCGCAGTGCCCGTGCTGCCACCAGGTCGTGCCGGTGACGCGCGCGACGTTCCTGATGGCGGACCATTCGCGGGCCGCATCGGTACCGAAGACGGCGAGTGGCCGATAGCGGGAGCGCTGCGAGTTGCGCGGCCGATCCGATCCGTGTACGAGGGGGGCTGTTCTCTTATTTGTACGCTATCGATGAGAGCTGCACGGTGAGGCCCGTCGTGGCTGTCGCCGCAGACGCGCGGCACGTCCGGTAGGGCAGCCGATGGGATCTGTCGTCGAGTACCGGTGTCCGGCGTGCGCCTTCTCCAGCGGTCGGCTTTCGCTCGGATGGGGGAAAGCCGGCCGCGCGAGCTACTGGGGTGGCTTGGCCCTCTGCGAGGGATGCAAGGCACTGAGCGTCGTGGACCTTGCCGTCACGCAATCCGATCGCCGCGACCGGCGCTGCGAGCGCTGCCACGGGCTCCTGAAGCTCCTTGAAGGCATCGCCGAGGAACTCGGCTGCCCGCAGTGCGGCAAGACGCTCCGACACTCGACCATCGGAAGCTGGGACTGATGGTCGCCGACGTCGACATTGTGCTATATTGCCGTGATGCGAGACCGAACGAAGCCCGATGCAACCCCCGTGCTCGCCGTTTGGCTTCTGTGGGAGATGTTCGGGTGCGATGATGGGGCACGGGATCCTCGGGTGAGTGGCGGCCGAACGTCGGGGAAGCCGGAACAACCACCCTCCCCTCCCTCGCCCGCGTCTTCAAAGACCCGGTCCTGATCGGAGCGTCAGGTCGGACGCCGTCCGACCGCGACGCTACGCCGCCCCCTCCTCCGGCGCCAGCTCACGGTTCTCGAAGCGGGTGAACTCCGCCAGGAACGTCAGCTCCACGGAGTCGACCGGCCCGTTCCGCTGCTTGGCGACGATGATCTCGGCGAGGCCCTTCTTGTCCGTGTCCTCGACGTACACCTCCTCGCGATAGATGAAGGCGATCACGTCGGCGTCCTGCTCGATGGCGCCCGACTCGCGGAGGTCGGAGAGCTGCGGGCGGCGATGCTCCCCGCCGCGCTGCTCAGGCGCCCGGGACAGCTGCGAGATCGCGACGACCGGAACGTCGAGCTCTTTGGCGAGCGCCTTAAGCGACCGCGAGATGTAGGAGATCTCCTGCTGGCGATTCTCGGCGTCGCCGGGACCCTGCATCAGCTGCAAATAGTCGACGATCACGAGCGCAATGTCGTGCTCGGCCTTCAACCGGCGTGCCTTCGAGCGCATGGCCAGCGGCGTGAGCGCCGCGGAGTCGTCAATCCAGATGGGCGCCGTCCCCAACAGTCCCGCGGCACGCGCGAGCTTCGGGTAATCGTCGTCGCGGAGCTGGCCGCGCCGCAGCCGCTGCGCATCGACCAGTCCCTCCGAGCAGAGGAGCCGCTGCACGAGCTGATCCTTCGACATCTCCAGCGAAAAGAAGGCGACCCCGGTGTTGTGCTCGATCGCGGCGTGCTGCACGATGTTCAGCGCCAGCGCGGTCTTTCCCATGGATGGACGCGCTGCGATGATGACGAGATCGGCGCGTTGGAAGCCAGCCGTGTAGCGATCCAGATCGACGAATCCGCTTGGGACCCCAGTCAACGCACCGGCGCCCGATTGGAGCTGCTCGATCCGCTCCATCGTCGGCCAGATCAGCTCCTT
>VBKF01000186.1:8586-9078 GCA_005888095.1 Deltaproteobacteria bacterium
ACCTGGAAGACCCGGTGCTCGGCGTTGTCGAGCACCTCGCCCGCCGTGCCGTGGCCTTCGTAGACGCCCTGGATGATCCCGGTCGCCGCTTCCACGAGGCGGCGCAGCACGGCCTTGTCCCGCACGATCTTGGCGTGGTGGTCAACGTTCGCGGCGGTGGGGACGACATCGATGAGCGCCGCGATGTATTCCATCCCCCCGGCGCGGTCCAGGTCGCCGCGGCGCGACAGCTCGTCGCGCAAGGTCACGGGATCGATGACGTCGCCACGCTCGGTCAGCGACAGCATCGAGCGGAACAGCAGGCGATGCGCTTCCCGATAGAACATCGTGTCGTCCAGGACTTCAGCGGCTTTGAGCGCTGCGTCCTGGTCGAGCATCATGGCGCCGAGGACGGCTTGCTCGGCTTCATTACTCCATGGGGTCTGCCGACCCGCGAACTCAGTCGTCGAGGAGGCGAGCGGCGATACGGACGTCATCCCAGGTTGGTCTCTT
>VBKF01000187.1 GCA_005888095.1 Deltaproteobacteria bacterium
CTCCCGTCCGGCTGAACGTGGCCCGTTGGTCCGACGCCGTCGTTGAGGCCATCACCGATGACACCGTCACCATCGAGGTCGCGTCCGCGTCCGTAGCTGAGGAACGTCGTGGGCGTGCCGTTGGCAGTCACCGTCGTCGTGCTCAGCGGCCCGAAGCCGTGCCCGGCGGGGTTCGTGGCCAGGGTGACGATTCCGAGCGAGGCGTTGTAGTCGGCGGTGACGAAGAGGTCGTAGTCGCTGCGCGTGAACCCGGGTCCATAGATCGCCGCGGGCCAGGGTGGCGGGAACTGCGCCGGGTCGGGCGTCACGGCGATGACGCCGAGCCTGTCGGCCCCGAATGGCACCGGCGTCTGGGTCGTGGGGACCGGCGGGATCTCCCCGTCGGTGAAGCCGTCGCCGACGCCGTACGGATTGTCTTGTCGGCCCGAGGCCGAGGCGAACTGGTATCGAGGCGAGAGGAAGCTGCCGAATGCGTAGTACCCCGCGCCGCCGGGCGGGATCAGGTTGGGCACCGCGGTCGACTGAAAGGCTCCAGGGGCGGTCGGATCGACCTTCACCTGGTCGGTGCGGACGATTCCGTTGAACGGATCGACGAGCGACGGCTCGACGCTCGCCGCGAGGAAGACGTCGTTAACGCCGTTCTGGGTGAACGTGAGCTTGCGGCTCGCGGTCGACGTCGATGCGTCGGGAAATCTCGCCAGCACGTAGGCGTTGGCGCTGTTGGACAGGGGAAGGTCCATCGACTGGCGGATGCGCACGAGCTCGCCAGTAGCCGTCCGAGTCGTGAACCGGACCACGCACGCTCCGCCGCACGCATTGACGCGATGGCCAGCGTTGTCGAGGATGCCGTTGGTGACGTGGATACGGTAGGAGGTGTTCTCGCTGAGGAAGCCGTCGCTGATTCCGGCCAAGGTGTTCGTGGCCGGGTCGAAGGTGAGCTGGCGCAGACCGCTGAAAAAGCCTCCCTTGTCCGTGCTGATGAAGAAGTCTGACGCGTTCACGGATCCGAGGTTGATCGCACCGGTGAACGGCACGAGCACCCGCGGCTGCAGATCGAACCCGTCGAGCTTGTTGAGCTGGGCGAAGGCGTCGCAGATCGAGTAATCGGCGTTGGTGCACGACGGCTGCACGACGCCTCCGATGTTCGGATAGTCGATGCCCTCGCGGAAGTTGATGCGCCGCCCCGTCAGCTGGCTTGCGTCTGCGACCGTGAAACCGTTGTCCGGGAAGATCCGCGAGCCATAGCTGCGGCCGCGCCTGACGGCAACCGTCGACCCGGCCGAGACCCATGGTGTGGCGGGCACGGAAGCGAAGAGGAGGCAGGCGGTCAGCAGGTTCCAGCGAAGTCGCGTCATCTCGTGCCTGCCTTCAACGACGAACGCCGAGTCGCGGTGGTCATAACCGCCTCCGTCTTCTGCGCGTGCGCGGACGAGGGCGCGCATGCCCTCACGCGGGTCTCACCACTCCTCGGTCTCGGCGGCCTGAGCCGCAATACCGTGAACGGGCGAAATACGCAGCCTAGTGACGGGAGCGGATCGAGCGCCGCCGTACGCGCGCACACTGACGCGTCCCGTTGCCATGCCCGTGAGCCTCACGCTATCAGGGGCGACCAAGCTCCCCGCACTTGTTCGCATCTGCGGACACAATTTTTGGAACCGTTCCAAGGCGGGAGAAAGCGCCACCTGGCAGCCCTCAGTCGACGGGCGCCGGCCGACCTGCTCCTGATCACCCCGCCATGCCGATGACCTCCTCCGCGCCCTCGTCGGCCAGGCAATTTGACAAGGTGAGTAGCGACGTCCGAGAATCGCTGTTCCGATGATCTTCGAGGAGGTGCGTGTGGTCGGGTGCCTCTCTCATCTCGTGGGCTGCCCCGAGACGTGCCCCGCATTCGGCACAGAAGCGGCGCTCGGGCCGGTTGTCGTGATCGCAGGACGGGCAGCGCATCGCGTGGCTTCTTGGGTGCGGTGACTACCACGACGGGAGCGAACCTCCGAACGGTGTTCGAGCAGCGAACCACCGTCGCACAGGAATCGTGGAGAAGCTGGCCGCGCCCCTGGGGGACGCGTTCCGGGGAATCGGCCGTAGCACGTTCCGCCGCGACAGGCGGGGGTTCTCCGAGGTCCTACCGAGCGCGGAGCGAGCCCAGACCTGGAACGCGAGGTCACGCTCTATCACGCCATTCACTGCGACCGGACGACGGAACGCTGCCGCGACGTTCGGGACGTTCGCTTCGTCACCTGCCGACGGGACCGATTCGGGTGGCACTCGTCGAAGCGTGGCATGGTTGCAGTGACCGGCCAGTCCGGAGCCCGACGACTCATGCGAGTATCGCTACTGCGCGCCCCTTGAACTCCTTGATCACCCGCTCGATGGGGTGGGTGGTCCCCTAGAACACTACGCCGAGTAGGGTTTTCAGCAGTTCTTCCAGCGGCATCATGGTCAGTGCCAGCGGTACAATCGGGGCGATTGTAGCGACCACGAGTTGAAGGACGGTCTCCTTCGTAACCGGTGCGATGCGCATGGTCCGTACCACCTCGAAACTATTGCCCAGATCAGCGAGGGACTGGATGTCGCTGCTACCCACGAACGGCTCATCGGCAGGCGCGCCGCCGCGCAGCCATTTGGCATCGAACTCGCGCACGTAACGCTCGGCCAGCGTGCCATATTCGCGAAGGCCCGTCCGCTTCGCCTGAGCCAGCTGAGGCGCAAACACCAAGAGCGGGCCGAGGACCACGCACATCAGAACGCCGACCGTGACGGCGATCTCGACCTTGTACTCAGGCAGTGTGGCCCCGAGGAAGAAAATGCGGTTGGCCAGCTGTCCGGCAAGCAGGGCGCCGTGCGCTACCGCGAGCAGGGCGAAGGCGTAGACCGTGTTGGAGAGAAATCCCAGGCCGCCGACGCGATCCGGATGCGTGGGAACCAAGCTCAACTCGATGCGTGATACCTGCCAGAGAAAACGGCTCCAGATGAATAGTCGAAAATACCAGCGGACCAGCAGGAACTGGAAGATCGGCAGGCTCACGTAGCCATACCACATCCCAGCAAGCGAGACCTTCGAGCCGTCGACGGATGGTATCGCGTACCACGTGGCCGAGTCGAGTGCCAGGTACTGGCGCCAGACGATCTGGATACCAACCACATACACGAAGGCGATCAGCAGCACCTCGGCGAGCACCGAGTTGCGCAGCCGAAATGCCGACGCGATGGCGGCATTGAACCGCGTCATGGCACTCTCGGGAACCACACTGCGTTGCAGGAATTGCTGCACCAGAGGACGCATGCGCCGGTGCACCACGAGCTCGGCAGCGATCAACAGGGGCAGCGCCACCAAAAAGCGAACGTGGACTTCCAGGTCCAGCAGGAAGGGTACGGCCACGCTCCCGCGCAGCACTTGTCCTTCCAGAGCGGAGAGCGCCAAGAGCGGCGGCCAAGCAAACAGCACGAGGACGATGATCCGTTGGCGCACCAGCATCAGCGCATCGTCGGACAGGTGCGCCCGACGCAGAAGCTGGAAAAGCGGTCCGCCCAGGACGAGGGAGAAATCTTGCGGAGCCGGGACCGAACCCAAGGCGTCTCTGGACTCTAATGTCCGGGGCTGTTTGGTGCCGCTTTGACCACTCATTGCCGGTCCCTTCGCTGCGTTCGAGACTATGCCGCCTCTCCCCCATGTGATCGTTCAGACACCGAGCCTGCCTCTATCACATAAGCCGCAGCTGCCGCACGCAGCGGTCGTTTCCCGTGATTGCGCCCACGGAAGACAAGCCGCTCAGACGCCGAGGCCTGACGCCATAGGCGGCCGCTTTTGCGGCGGAGTCCCGCCACCGGCGCTTCCACTCGCGCGGCGTCAGCTCCAGCACGAGCTGGGCGGGGTGTGCCGAGACGCTCGATGAAATCGTGCAGAATACGGGCCTCGTGGATTGCCGAAGCCAGCAGAGATGTCGAGCACCAACGCAGTTGTCGTTATGGAGCGTGCCCTCGTCACCCATCACGATCATCGGGAGCCCGATGGAGAGCATCGTGACGGTGAGGAGGTTCTTCACCTGACGGTTCCGGAGATTCTCGACGGCGGGATCGTCGGTCGGCCCTTCGACGCCACAGTTCCAGCTCCGGTTGTCGTCGCACCCGTCGCGGTTCTGCTCGCCGTTCGCCTCGTTGTGCTTGCGGTCGTACGAGACCAGATCGTTGAGCGTGAAGCCATCGTGGCACGTCACGAAATTCACTCTCTGCTCTGGCTCGCGCTCTTTGTGGCCGTATATCTCGGGGCTGCCGACCAGGCGGTCGGCGAAGCGCCGCAGCGAGCCGTGCGCGCCGCGGAAGAAGTCGCGGGCGTCGTCGCGGAACCGCCTGTTCCACTCCTTCCAGCTGTCCCCGACGAAGCTGCCCACCTGGTACAGGCCCGCCGCGTCCCAGGCCTCGGCGAAGAGCTTGGTGGCGGCGAGCGCCGGGTCCGACTCGATGTCCCAGAGGACGGGCGGATTCGGCATCGGCTGCCCCGACTCATCGCGCGTCAGGATCGACGCGAGATCGAACCGGAATCCGTCCACGTGCATCACCTCGACCCAGTACCGGAGGCTGTCCACGATCATCCGGCGGACGGTGGAGTCGTTGGCGTTGAGCGTGTTTCCACAGCCGGTGTAGTCGGCGTAGCGAGTGCGGTCGTGCTGCAGGATATAGTACGTCGCGTTGTCCAGGCCCCGGAAGCACAGCGTAGGCCCATGGTGATCGCCCTCCGCGGTGTGATTGAACACGACGTCGAGGATCACCTCGAGGCCCGCCCGGTGCAGCGCCTTCACCATGTCACGGAACTCGTCGACCGGACCCAGCGGATCTCGACGCGAGCTGTACGCCTGGTGGGGCGCGAAGAACGAGACCGGCTGGTAGCCCCAGTAGTTGACCCCGTTCGGCGCGCTCTGGGCGTCGAACTGGAACACCGGCAGCAGCTCCACGGCCGTCACCCCGAGGTCGCGGAGATACGGGATCTTCTCGATCAGGCCGGCGTAGGTGCCGCGCGTCTTCTCTCCGACCCCCGAGCTCGGATGGCGCGTGAACCCGCGCACGTGCGTCTCGTACACGATGGTGCGCGCGGACGGCCGGCGCAGCGGCGCGTCCCCTTCCCACTCGTACGCGTTCGGGTCCACCACCACGCTCTTCATCGCCGTGGCGGTGTTGTCACCGTGCTCGGCAGCCGCAGCGCGCCGGTAGCCGTCCGGCACGACCACGCCGCGCCCGTACGGGTCGAGGAGCACCTTCTCGGCGTCGAATCGCAGCCCGCGCGCAGGGTCGGACGGACCCTCCACGCGATAGCCGTAGATCTGGCCGGGGCGCAGGCCCGGCACGAACACGTGCCAGTAGTGGTACGTGCGGTTGACGGCGGGATCGACGCGGATTGCCCGGGCGGGCCGCGCGTCGTCGACGCCGTCGAAGAGCAGCAACTCCATGCTGGTGGCGTGCCGGGAGAATATACTGAAATTCACCCCCTCCTCGGAAGGCGTGGCGCCGAGGGGGGCACTCGTGCCTTCGCCGGCCCTGGGGGCCGCGGCCGCCATCCGCAGTGCGGTCATCGCGCTGTCCTCGGCGTTGCCTCGACGCGCGCGACCTCCTTTGGCGGGGGCTCCGCCTCCACGATGGCGGCCAGCTTGCCGAGCTCGCGGACCTGCTCGGCCGTGGTGGTCGCGAACAGATGCAGCATCCGCGCGATGATGCCGGTCCATCCGGTCTGGTGACTCGCGCCCAGGCCGGCGCCGTTGTCGCCGTGGAAGTGCTCGTAGAACAGGAGGTGGTCGCGCCAGTGCGGGTCCTCCTGGAACTTCCGGGTGTCTCCATAGACCGGACGCCGGCCGTGATCGTCCCGCAGAAAGAGGCTGGCCAGCCGACGCGCGATTTCCTCCGCAACCTGATACAGGGTCATGTTCCGGCCAGAGCCTGTTGGACATTCGACGGTGAAATCATCCCCGTAGTAGCTGTAATACTGTAGGAGGGCCCGGACGATCAGGCCGTTGACGGGCATCCAGATCGGCCCGCGCCAGTTGGAATTGCCGCCGAACATGCCGGTATCGGACTCCGCCGGGAGGTACGACACGCGGTACTCTCGACCGCCCGCGCGGAACACATACGGATGCTCGGCGTGGTAGCGCGAGAGGGAGCGGATGCCGTAGCGGCTCAGGAACTCCTTCTCGTCGAGCATCGTCGCCAGTACTCGACGGAGCCGGGTTTCGTTCAGGACTGAGGCGAGCCGCCGGCCGGCACACCCGGGCTTGCCCGGATCGTGGATGAAGGCCGTCAGCTCCGGACGCGCCTCGAGGAACCGCCGGAAGCGGTGATATACCTCCGGGTACTTCTCCCGGAGTTCCCCATCGAACGCGGTGACCGCACACAGCGGGAGCAACCCGACCATGGAGCGCACCTTCAGACGCTCGGACCGGCCGTCCGGCAGCCGGAGCACGTCGTAGAAGAACCCGTCGTCCTCGTCCCACATCCCGGTGTCCTCGCCAGCGTGCACCATCGCGGAGGCGATCCACAGGAAGTGCTCGACGAACTTGAGACACATCTCCCCATAGCCTGGCCGCTGCAACGCCAGCTCCACGGCAATCTCGGCCATGTTCATGCAGAAGAGCGCCATCCATGCGGTGCCGTCGGCCTGTTCCAGATACCCCCCGGTCGGGAGCGGCGCGCTGCGGTCGAACACACCGATGTTGTCCAGCCCGAGGAAGCCGCCCTCGAAGGCGTTCTGGCCAGCGCGGTCCTTGCGGTTGACCCACCAGGTGAAGTTGAGCAGCAGCTTGTGGAACGAGCGTTCGAGCCACTCGAGGTCACCGTGGCCGCGGCGCATCTTCTCGAGCCGGTAGGTGAAGATGGTGGCCCACGCGTGCACCGGCGGGTTGACGTCGCCGAAGTTCCACTCGTAGGCGGGAATCTGTCCGCTGGGGTGCAGGTAGCTCGCCCCGAGCATCAGATCGAGCTGTTGCTTGCCGAACTCCTCGTCCACCAGGGTCAGCGCGAGGACGTGGAAGGCCAGGTCCCAGGCCGCATACCACGGATATTCCCACTTGTCCGGCATCGAGAGGACGTTGGCGTTGTACATGTGGTGCCAGTGGTCGTTGCGCGGGGCGGCGCGCCGTCTCGGCTTGAATGGATCGGCGCCGTGCTCCCTGAGCCACTTGTCGACGTCATAGTAGTAGAACTGCTTGGACCACAGCATGCCGGCCAGCGCCTGGCGCATCACATTGGCCGCGTCGGGATCCAGCGATGCGGGGATGACCGACGCATAGAACTCGTCCGCCTCATGTCGGCGCGCCTCCAGCACGGAATCGAAGCCGGCCCCGAAGGGACCCTCGCGCGCGTCCTCTGCCGGCGCGACGTCGCTCAGCCGGAGACGAAGGGTCCGGGATTCGCCCGCCCCCACGGTGAGCGTATAGTCGACCGACACCTTCGTCCCCTCGTTCGCGGGATTCACCGCATCCCGGCGGCCGTGAACGAGGTATCTCCCGATCCCGTCTTTCACGTAGGGCGTGCGGTTGGAGCGATGGAAGAGACGCTCGGCGTTGGTCTCATTCTCGGTGAAGAGCAGCGTTCCGCCGGCCTCGCAGGAAAAGAACCGCTCTCCGATATCCGGATGCGAGGCACGGATCACGCCGCCGGCGTTGGGCGGGTCCGCCTGCCGGAGTACCGGCCGAGGAGCATTGTCATGCGATGACCACACCCTGCGGAACCACACCGTCGGCAGCACGTGTAACGCGGCCGGGTCCGGACCGCGATTGCAGACCGTGATCTGGATGAGGATATCCTCCGGCGACGCCTTGGCGTATTCGACGAACACGTCGAAGTAGCGATCGCGATCGAACACGCCCGTATCCAGCAATTCGTACTCCAGGTCATGGCGGCTCCGGCGACGATTCGTCTCGACCAGGTCGCTGTACGGATAGGCTGACTGCGGATATTTGTAGAGGTACTTCATGTACGAGTGGGTCGGCGTCGAGTCGAGGTAGAAGTAGTACTCCTTGACGTCCTCGCCGTGGTTCCCCTCGCTGTTCGTCAGGCCGAACAGCCGCTCCTTGAGGATGGTATCCTTGCCGTTCCACAGGGCCAGCGCGAAGCAGAGTAGTTGCCGGTCGTCAGAGATGCCGGCCAGACCATCCTCTCCCCAACGATACGCCCGCGAGCGCGCCTGGTCGTGGCTGAAGTAGTTCCAGGCGTCGCCGCCTTCACTGTAGTCCTCCCGCACCGTCCCCCACTGTCGCTCGCTCAGGTACGGTCCCCACTTCTTCCAGGGGACGTCCTGCGTCCGCGCTTCTTCGAGGCGGCGGTGTTCGGCGGTCATGGCTGTCTCTCTCCTCGGGCTACGCCGATGCTTCATGGGAGTGCTTGATTCCTCTCGCAACGGGCGAAACGAAGGTACGCCTGTTCCAGGCGATCACGGGTCGCGACGCAATCAATAGCCCGTAGTAGATCC
>VBKF01000188.1 GCA_005888095.1 Deltaproteobacteria bacterium
CACCGGCGGTGAGCCAGCGGCTTCCCTGGTTCCCCCGGCAGACGTGGAAGCCGAAGGTGACGCCCGGATGATCGCCGATCACCGCGTTGTCCATCGCGATGCCCTCGGCGAGCCACCGCGCGCGGCTCCAGCCCCGCGTCTCGTAGAAGGCGCGCGTCCGGTCGTCGAGCAGGAGCGCGTAGTGGGGCGCGTCGAGCTGGATGTAGAGAGCACCACGCCGGACCAGCTCCGCGACCTCGGCGCGCAAGATGTCGACGACGTCGGCGAGAAAGGCTTCGAGCGTTGGATAGACCCCGCGCGACGTCTCGGGCGACCAGAAGTTCGCGAACAGGCTCGGGCTCGGCAGCGTGATCTTCGGCGTCCGCGTGGTGTGCGCCGCGAGGTACGTGAACTCGTCCACCGAGAGGTGGCGCCGGCGGGTGAGCTTGCCGACGACGCCGAGGGACTTCGGCCGCTCGAGGCTCCAATCTCCCACCTCAGGGTCGCCGCGCCACTCGCCCCAGAGGAAGGCATCGAGGTCGTTGCCGCCGAACCCGTCCACCGCCTCCGTCATCCGGCTCTGGAAGGAGAGGCGCCGCATCTCGCCGTCGGTTACGACCTCGAGGCCCGCTTCCTCCTGCAGCCGGATGGCCGCGTCGACCGCCGCGTCCTCGACGGCGCGAAGCTCCACCTCCGTGATGCGGCCCGCCGCCCGGTCGGCGCGCGCGCGTAGCAGCTCCGGGGGGCGGAGGAGGCTGCCCACGACGTCGGCGCGCGCTGTGATCATGGCTCTGAGTCAGCCCGAGAGCCAGCGTCGCTGCGAGGGCGAGTTACGCGTCGGCTCATACGACGACTGCACCGTCGAGATCGCACGCTGCGACAGCCGGGTCTTCACCACCGGGGCGTGCATTCGTCGAGCAGGATCTTCAACCGCTCTTCGCGAGGCGCCGCAGGGTACCCCGCCAGTGCTCGAGCACCTGGACGGCCTGCTCACACCTCACCGCCGGGAAGTTGTCGAGAAACTCGTCGAGGCTGAGCCCGGCCTCGAGGTTGTCGATCAGGGCATCGACGGGAACGCGCGTGCCGCGGAAAACAAGCGCACCACCGACGACCTTCGGATCGGCGCTGACCCGGAGTTGTCGCAGCTCGGCCTCGTCGATGACGAGCGGCACCGGGCTAACGATACGGGAACCCGACCCTGCTCACCAGGGCGGCGGGATCGCTTGCCGCGCAACGGTCTTGACGCGCAGCGGCCCGCCCGACGCGAGGGTCGTCCGGAACCCGGACGCAGACTCGCAGACGACACGACCGTCGATCAAGCGTGCGCGGGCGGGGCCGCTGCAGCGCCTTGATGTTGGGCGACACGCATCCTGGCCAGAGCATGAAGATGATGGAGACAGGCCCTCGAGGGTGTTATAGGGGACCCACAAATGGGCAAGGGCGCCAAGAAGCTGCTGCATGAAGCTCTCGCGTTGCCGACGGAAGAGCGAGCGGAACTCGCGGCAGAGTTGATCGCCAGCCTCGACGGTCCGGCCGACACCGACGTGGAAGCAGCATGGGCGGCCGAGATCGAGCGGCGCGCCGCCAAAGTCCTCTCAGGCGAGAGCGAGGGAACCCCCTGGGAAGAGGTCCGACGCCGGATCGAGCGTGAGATCTCGGGTCGGTGAACAAACCGGTTCGGACTGAGCCGGAGGCGGTCGACGAGCTACTCTCGCTGCGATCGGAGCCGCGGTTGAACTCATCCAACAGCACCCGGACGGTGGCAGCCGGGTGCCGGGCGTCAAGGACCAGGTACCCGCCCGCAACTGGTCCTGCGACGATTCCCGTACTCGGTCGTGTTCCTCGAACTCAAGACTGAGATTCGAGTCCTGGCCTTCGCACATCATCGCCGACGCCCAGGCTACTGGAGCGCTCGGCTACGATAGGCCGTGGCGGCCCAGCTTGCTAGGTCGCTCGGAGACGCATCCGCATGCACGACCCGGCCACCGAAGAATCCCGCGCAGACCCCTCGGACGCTGCAACCGCGCGCTACGCTTCGGCCGGCACGACGATCACGAACCGCTGCTGCTTGCCGAAGCCCATCGCCTCCTGCTCGGTGGCGGCGAGGAGGTCTAGGCGAAAGCCCTTGATCGCCGCTCCACAGTCCTCGGCGCGGAACCAGCCGAGGTCCTCGACCCACACCCACGAGCCGTACGGGATCAGCTGCGGGTCGACGGCGACGATACGGTTCTTCGGGTCGGCCTTGGTGAGGGTGGCCGTGAGTCCGTCGTCGAACTTGCCGTAGGCCGCGCTCCGCGGCGTGTACTTCGTCACCGTGAAGCGGCGTCCCCAGGACTTGGTCCCCACCGAGGGGGCCTGCTCGGTCGCCAGGAGGATCTTCTCCTGGCTGCGCGCGAGCGCGGAGAGCACTCCGCTCGACCGGGTGACGGACTTGCGGCACTCCCGAAGCCCCTGCGTGGTCTCACCGAGGCGCCGCGACGACGCCTCGAGCTTCGCGCCGCAGACGACGGCGCTGGCGAGCGTCACGTACAGCGTCCCCTTGAGCAGGCGCGTGGCGCGACGCAGCCTCCGGCAGTCCTGGCCGAGCGTCTCGAGCGTGCGCGGGTCGACGACGACGGCGGTTTCCCAGTCGGCTTTCATGGCGGGGGGCCAAGTCCAAGATGCGTGCCGCGAACGGAGTTTGACTGGGAAACAACCAGCCGCTCGACCGGGGCTGACGGATGCGGTAGCGGAGCGTGCGGCGCCTGGCCGGCCGGCGGCATGAGCTTCGCCCAGGCACCCGATGGTGCGCTGTGACGCCGGCGGCACACGCCGTGCCGGCGGCGGCACACCTTCGCAGCGTCTGCGGCGTCAGCGCCGCGCGATGCCGAAGCGCGCGCCGTACCAGTCGAGCAGCGACGGCACGACGCCCTCGAGCGCGGCGATCAGCCGGACGGTGGCCGGCACGTACACGCGGCGACGGCGTCGCTCGACGGCGCGCAGCACCTTGCGGACCACGACCGCGGGCGGGATGCGCCGGCCGCGCTGGAGGATGGGCGGCGTCCCGGGCCGGCTGAGCAGCGGCGTGTCGATGAGCAACGGGAACACGACGGTCAGCCCGATCCCCTCGAGCGCCAGCTCGGGTCGGATCGCCTCCGAGTACCCGGCGACGCCGAACTTGGCGGCCGAGTAGGCCGCGAGTCCGGGCCAGCCGTGCACCGCGGCGGTGGAGGCGAGGTTGACGACCTGGCCGCCCGCCGCGCGCAGCCACGGAAGTGTCGTCCGGATCGTGTTGGCGGTGCCGACGAGGTCGACTCGCAGCACGCGCTCGAAGTCCTCCGGCGCTTGTGCGGCCCAGGTGCCGGGCCCGAGGATCGCGGCGCAGTTGACGAGGAGATCGAGGCGGCCCCTGGGCGCCACGTGCTGCGCGACCACCCGCTCGAGCGCCGGCCGGTCGGCGACATCGGCCACCGCCGTCGCGATTCCCGCGCTGAGGGCGGCGGCCGTCTCTGCAAGCCCGCGGGCATCGACATCGAGCAGGACGAGGTCGTTCCGGGCGGCGGCGAGCGCTTCCGCGAAGCAACGGCCGATGCCGCTGCCCGCTCCGGTGATCAGCGCGACGCGATCCTGCAAGGGCGGCCGCAGACCTTCATTCGACGTAGCCGAGGCCCTGGAGGAACCTCCGCATCTCCGCCTCGTCGTCCTGCTCGTGGGTCATGCCGCCGTCGCCGTGGCGCGCCGCCGTGAGGCTCACCGGGTGCGCGGCGAGGTACGCCGGGTCGAGCGCCTCCTCGACGACGCGCCCGTCCAGGTCGTCGGGCAGCGGCACGCCGAGCAGGTGAAGCGCCGTCGGCAGCACGTCGGCGAGGCTTGGCGCGTCGAGCACGGCGCCCTTGCGGAAGGGACCGCCGGCGGCGACCAGGATGCCCTCGAAGGTGTGCGAGCCGTTGTTGCGGCGCAGCGCCGCCGGCGGCACGGGGCTCACCAGCCGGTCGAGGTCGGGCCCGCCGTGGTAGCCCGTCACGGTCTCGACGATCAGGTCGGGAGCGCTCGCCACGTGCGGGCCCGCGTACACCTCCTCGCGCAACGCGACCCGCGCGACGAGGGGCGCGCCCGTGTCCGGATCGCGGAGCGCGGCGAGCTCGCGGGCGAGCGTGCGGCGCAGCCGCTCGTAGTCCTCGCCCGGGGCGACCGTGCCCTTCGGCTGGCGGCCCGCCAGGTTCACCCAGACGCCACTCACCGGATAGTGGATGGGGACCGCATAGGCGCGGGTCCGTTCCCACGCGATGGCGCCAGTCGCCTTGCGCAGCGCGCGCAGCGAACGTCCGAGGCGCTCGGGCAGGCGACGCTTGAGCCACAGCCGCCCGGGCAGCGCCAGCCGCCCGCGCTCGAGCACGCGGCCGAGCGTGGTCGCGACGCGCGCCCGGCCGGCGCCGGCCCGCTCGAGGTATCCGCGGGCGGCGAGGAAGGCGTTCAGGTTCACGTGACGGGACGGCGCGGGACCACCGCCGTGGTCGGAGACGACGATCACCGCGGTGTCGTCGTCGAGCCCGCCCGTGAGCCGCCCGATCACTCCGTCGATCTCGACGTAGGCGCGCTCGATGACGGTGCGCAACGCCGGGGGCGCCGCCGGGTCGTGCAGCGGCGAGCGCGGATCGTGAAACGCCCAGAAGGCGTGATGGAGCGTGTCCGGGATGCCGGTGAACCCGATCACCAGCTCGAAGCCACGCGCGACCCAGCGCCCGACGGCGCGCTCGAGCCCCTCGAGCTCGACGCGGTTCGAGGCCTCGAGCGCCGCCACGTCGAGCGACTTCATCGCCGCCGCCGTCTGGTCGTACGAGAGCGGACTCGCCGGCCCGAGCTCCGCCTCGGCCTCGACGGGGCGGACGTACGTCCGGCGCCGGTCGGGGAGCGGAAAGCCGGAGACCACCACGCCGTTCGGGACGTCCCACGGCGGGTAGGTCATCGGAATGCGATACGAGAGCGTTCGGACGCCGGCGGTCCCGGCGGCATGGTCGAGCAGCGTCCTGCCGCTGAACCACGAGGAGTTGACGAGCGTCTCGCTGAAGCCCGAGTAGTGGCGCGAGTCGAAGTTCTGGAAGTTGAAGACGCCGTGCTTGCCCGGCTGCTTGCCCGTGAGGAACGTCACCCAGGCGGGGGCCGACACGGGCGGCCAGGTCGAGCGGAGCCCCGCCCGCACGCCGCGCGCCATGAGGCCGGCGAGCGCAGGCATCTTGCCCGCCGCGACCAGGGGGTCGATCACCTCGAAGGTCGCCGCATCGACCCCGAAGACGAGCGCCCGGTACCTCATCGCGCGTTGACGGTCGTCGTCGTCGGGCTCATTCCGGGCAGTCCTCGGGTGCGGCTTTGGAGGGACGCCATGCGAGAGACATGCCGGGTGCGGGGTGACCCGGTCGCACGAGAAATCGTGCAACGGCGCGCGACGACGCGCGGCCGCCAGGGGTCCCGTCTATCCGCCCACCCGTGCGAACGCCACGAAGAACGGCAGGGCGACGAGGAACGTGCCCTTTCGCTGCAGCTCCTCGAGGCCGGACCGCCACGCCGCCGCCTGCTCGGCGGCGAGCGCGCCCTCGGCAACCGCGGCCGCGAGGAGCTCGCGCAGCAGGAGCACCTTGTCCGCGTAGTCGAGGTCGTAGACCAGCCGCACCTCGGGCCGCATCCGCACCTCGGCCGCACCCGCCTCGACGCACAGGCGGCGCACGCGGCGGCCGATGTCGGCATGGCGGAGCCCGCGCGCGTGCCGGGCGACGACCTGCTGCGCCACCGCGGGGTCGAGCGAGTCGATGACGTAGGCATGGTAGTCCGCCTCGGCGATCACGACCGTGCCGCCCGGCCGGACGACACGGATCATCTCGCGCACGACCTGCGCGGGGTCCGTCACATGCACCAGTACCCGCTCCGTCCAGGCCGCGTCGAAGGCGCCGCCGTCGAAGGGCAGCGCGTGTGCGTCGGCGGTGCGAAACTCGACGGGCAGCCCGCTGCCGGCGAGACGGGCGGCGGCACGCTCCACCATCGCCGCGCTGTGATCGATGCCGATCACCTTGCCGGCCGGCGCCACCAGCTCGGCGAGCAGGCTCGCGTCGAACCCGACGCCGCAGCCGACGTCCAGCACGCGGTGGCCGGCGGCGATGCCGGCGGCTTCGGCGCGCTTGCGGTTCAGCCGGCGGACGCGCTCGTCCGTGCCGATGTGCTCCAGGTACTTCGCGAAGGCCTCGGGTGTACCGGTCCGATCGACGTCCTGAAAACCGCCTCCGAGAAGCCGATTCGCCATCCCCTGCCTCGAGGCGTTGGGCCTCGTGCTGCGGCGACCGGTAGCAGACTCGCGGCGCAGCAGCCATGCAGCCGTTGCGCCGACCGTGGAATCCTGCTTCCACGTGTCGGATGAGACGATCCCTCCTTCGGGGAGCCGCCCTCGGCCTCGCCATGGCCGCCGCGGCGCTCGCCACCGATCATCCGATCGAGGGCGACCGGCTCCTGTTGACGGATCCTTCCAGCCCCGCCCGACGCGTGGTCCGGTTCCGGGCCGCGCGCGACCCGGCGATCGATCCCCGCGCCGCCGCCGATCCGCGGTCGGTGGGCGCGACCCTCGAGATCGCCGGCAGTGGCGCGGGCGACGGCGCCAGCGGCACGATCTCGCTCGATCCCGGGCGCTGGACCGGGCTCGGCCGCCCGGCGGGGGCCGCGGGCTACCGCTGGGACGACCGCGCCGCGACCAACGGCATCCGCCGGGTCATGTTCCGCAAGGGGGTGAAGAACACGGGCATGCTCGTCGTGACCGGCGGCGGCGTGGCGTGGCCGTACCGCGTGACCCAGCCCCAGGTGGCGATCGACGTGCGCTTCACGGTCGGGACGACCGACGTCTACTGTGCGCACTTCACGAGCTTCTCCCGCAACGCGCCCCCCCGGGTGCTCGGGAGCGATGCGCCGCCGCCGTCGAGCTGCGGGAGCATTCCCCCCGGGCCGTGCGGCAACGGGCTGGCGGAGGGCACCGAGGAGTGCGACGACGGCAACGCCGTGAGCGGCGACGGCTGCTCGGCCACCTGTCAGCTCGAGAACGCGTCCGCCGTCTGCGCGGGGGTGCCGACGGTCGCCGGCTCGGCGATCCGCTCCGTGCGCATCGCCGCAGGGCTCGAGAAGCCCGTCGACGTGGCGGCGGCCCCGCTCGACCCGAACCGCGTGTTCGTGGTCGAGCAGCCCGGTCGCATCCGCATCATCAAGAACGACGTGCTCCAGTCCACCGCCTTCCTCAACATCGCGGGCAAGGTCTCGTGCTGCACCGAGCGCGGTCTGCTGAGCATCGCCTTCCACCCCGACTACGAGTCGAACGGGCTCTTCTTCGTCAACTACACGAACACGGCGGGGAACACGGTGATCGCGCGCTATCAGGTGAGCGCCGACCCCGACGTCGCCGACGCGATGAGCGAGCACATCCTGATCACCATCGCCCAGCCCTTCGCGAACCACAACGGCGGCGACAACGTCTTCGGCCCGGACGGGTTCCTCTACGTCGGCATGGGCGACGGCGGCAGCGGGGGCGACCCGAACAACAACGCGCAGAACGACGCCTCCCTCCTGGGGAAGCTGCTGCGCATCGACCCCGTCACCGAGGCCGTCCAGATCTGGGCGAAGGGGCTCCGCAACCCCTGGCGCTTCAGCTTCGATCGCGGCACGGGCGACCTCTACATCGCCGACGTCGGGCAGGATTCGTGGGAGGAGGTCGACGTCCAGCCCGCCCCGACCGTCGTGGGCGTCAACTACGGCTGGCACATCATGGAAGGCCGCCACTGCTTCAACCCCATGAGCGGCTGCAACATGACGGGGCTCACGCTCCCGGTCCTCGAGTACGATCACTCGAACGGCTGCTCGATCACCGGCGGCTTCGTGTACCGGGGCTGCCGGATGCCGGACCTGCGCGGCACCTACTTCTACTCCGACTACTGCTCGGCGTTCATCCGCACCTTCAAGGGCGTGAGCGGCGGCGACGCGCAGAACCTGGCCGACCGGACGGCCGACCTGGCGCCGGGCGGCGGCCTCGCGATCGACAGCGTCACCTCGTTCGGCGAGGACACGCGCGGCGAGCTCTACATCGCCGACTACGGCGGGGGCGGGACGTCCGACGGGGAGATCTACCGGATCGTCCCGGGCAGCTGATCGGCCGGACGGCGCCTCACGGCGAGCAGAGGTCTGCCGAAGCGCCGCACTTCGGTGGAATGGCGGCGCGCCCTGTTGTAGCAGTGGCCCGCAATGGCTGAAACGAACATCACGGATCTTCTCGAGGCGCTTCGATCTTACCGACCGGAGCGAATCTACCTCGTCGGGTCGTACGCGCGCGGCGAGGAGGACGAGCTGAGCGACATCGATCTCGTGATCATCAAAGATACGACGGCGCCGTTCTTGGAGCGGATGCGGGAGGTGGGACGGTTGCTTCCCGCCGAGCTCGGGGGCATCGACCTGCTCGTCTACTCGCCGGGCGAGTTCGCGGCGATGCTCGCCGCCGGGAACGCGTTTGCGGAGATGGTCGCCGAGGAGGGGCGGCTCGTCTATGACGCAAAAGCGCAAGGGTGAAGCCACCCGGTGGTTCCAGCAGGCCGCGCACGACCTCAGGGCCGCGCGCTGGAACGTGCAGGGTGGGTTTCACGACACCGCCTGCTTCCTGTCGCAGCAGGCCGGGGAGAAGGCGTTGAAGTCGCTCTTGTACTACGTGGGCGCGCGGCGAGCCGCTCTCCTGACGCACTCGCTCGTCGAGATGATCACGCACGCCGCGAAGCAGATCCCGGGCCTGAAGGGATTCATCGAGGACGCCCGGGAACTCGACCTCCACTACATCCCCTCAAGGTACCCGAACGGTCTGCCGAGCGGCTACCCGCATGCCTTCTACGGAAGGGCGACCGCAGACAAAGCCGTCGAGGCGGCCCAACGGATCATCGACGCCGTCGCCGGCCACTACCGCGGTGCCGGCGAGCACGACATCCTCGAACCGCCCGACGAGCAGTAAACCGATTCCGCGCGGCGGCGCGCGGAAATCAGCGGCCAGCAGCCGGCGACTCCAGATCGAAACGCACGCCGCCGATCCACAGGCTCTCGCCGTTCGTGCGGAGTCCACGGTCGCGCGCGACCGCCAGTGCACGCGGCGCGCTGGTGGCGGCAAGCCCCACCGCCGCGAGGCAAGCCCCACCGCCGCGATGCCCTCGGTCCCGGGACCGGCAGCCACGAAGCGGATCACGCCCGGCTGGAGCGCCAGCGTGAACGCCGTGCCGGCGCGACGGGGCGGGGGAAAGCCAAGCACCTCCGCCCAGCGTCCCGCCAGGTGCTCCGGGTCCGGCGCCTCGAGCGTGACGCTCACGATCCCGCCGACCACGTCGGTGTGGACCCGAGCCTCCCACCCGGGGCCGCCCCAGCGCCACGCTTCGGGCGGCCGCGGCTGGTCGAGCGAGACGATGGCGCCGCCGACGTCGCGGGGGTGGAGGTGGACGGTCGCGATGTCGTCCAGCGTGATCTGCCACACGGTGCGGACGCCGAGCGCGGCGAGTCGCGCGCGAGCGGCCTCGAGATCGGCGGTCTGGAGGATGACCATGTAGCCGCCGTCACCGCCACGCTTCTCGAGGAAGCGGCCGGCTGTCGTCCCTTCGCGCACCGGCGACACGACCTCGAGGAACGTCTCCCCGACCGGCACCACCGCGTTGTGGAGCCCGAACTCGCCCACGCCCGGGTCGCGGAACGCGACCTCGAGGCCGAAGACCGCGCACAGGTCGGCGACGACGGGCTCGAGGTCGCGGGCTACGAGCGCCACCTGCCGGATGTGCATGTCGCTCACCTCCCCTGGAACCGGGGCTCGCGCTTCTCGAGGAACGCGGCGACGCCCTCCCGGTGGTCCGCCGTCTGGCCGCAGCGGAGGTGGGTGATCGCCTCGCGGTCGAGGAGCGCGCGGAAGTCGCTGGTGAGGGCCAGGTTCACGTTCTGCTTCATGTACCGGTAGCTGACCAGCGGGCCGTGCGCGATGCGCCGCGCGAGCTCCCGGACCTGGGCGACGAACGCGTCGTGCGGGAACACGCGGTTCACGAGGCCCACGCGCGCCGCCTCCTCGGCGGACAGCAGGTCGGGGAGGAAGAAGAGCTCCTTCGCCTTGGCCGGCCCGACCCGGCGCGTGAGCTGCCAGGTGGTCCCGAAGTCGCCGCCGAAGCCCACCCTGGCGAACGCGGTGCCGAACCGCGCGCGATCCGAGGCGAAGCAGAGGTCGCATGACAGCGCGATACCGAGCCCCGCGCCCACCGCCGGGCCGTTGACGGCCGCGATCGTCACCTTGGGGATGTCGGACAGGAGCCACGGCAGCTCGTGCATCTCCCGCTGGCGGTCGACGTGCCCCTCGAACGTCTTGCCGGCCGCCGCCCCTCCCATCGCCGAGACGTCGCCGCCGGCGCAGAAGGCGCGTCCCGCGCCGGTGAGCAGGACTGCGCCGACGTCGGGATCGGCTGCGCAGCGCCGCAGGTGGGCGACGGCCGCGTCGATCATCGCGTCCGAGAGCGCGTTCAGCTTGTCGGGCCGGTTCATCGTGAGGATCGCGACGCGATCCTCGACCGCGAACTGGAGATCGTGCGTGTCGGTGGCCATGCGTCCTCCCGTGTGGCACGTCCACGCTTACCACTTCACGGTCCCGCGGCCCATCCAGCGCGAAGGTCGCCGGCGCGGGTCCGAGGGCCGGTTGGCAGAAATCGTTGGCTAAATGTCATTGCAGCCAGGCGCCTCCGATGCGAGACTCCCGGGCCGAAAGGAGCCAACCCATGCGGATCGCGATCCTCCTCTACGACGGGATGACGGCGCTCGACGCCATCGGCCCCTACGACGTCCTCCGCCAGCTGCCCGGCGCCGAGGTCGTCTTCGTCGGCGACACGGCGGGCGTGAAGCACACCGAGCAGCAGCCCCTCGGCCTGGTCGCCGATCGCGGGCTCGGCGAGGTGCCGAAGGCGGACATCCTCGTCGTCCCCGGGGGCTTCGGCCAGGAGCGGGTGATGCGGGAGACACGCACGCTGGACTGGATCCGGAGCATCCACGCAACCACCGAGTGGACGACGTCGGTCTGCACCGGCTCGTTGATCCTCGGCGCCGCGGGGCTCCTGCGCGGTCTGCGGGCGACGACCCACTGGGCCTTGCTCGAACGCCTGCGTGACCTCGGCGCCGAGCCGGTGGCGGAGCGCGTGGTCGAGCAGGGGAAGATCATCACGGCTGCGGGGGTGTCGGCCGGCATCGACATGGCGCTCCGACTCGTCGCCCGCGTCGGCGGCGACGACCTCGCGCGGGGCATCCAGCTCGGCATCGAGTACGACCCCGCCCCACCCTTCGACGCGGGCTCCCCGAGCAAGGCGCCCGCGCACGTGGTGCAGCTCGTGCGCCAGGCGCTGGAGCTCAAGCGGGCGCAATACGCCGCATCCGGCGCCTGAGACGATGCCCGGCGCTCGCGTCTTGCCGCTCGTCCGGCGCCGCACGCGGCCCGCCGGACGAGATGCACGCCGGGTCGCCGTCGTCGCCTTCCCCGACGCCGAGGTGCTCGACGTCACCGGGCCGCATGAGGTCTTCGCCCAGGCGGCGGGGTTCCTACCCGATCGCGCACCGGGCTACACGGTCGAGATCCTCACCAGCGGCGCGTCTCCCCTCGTCTGCTCCTCGGGTGTGAAGCTCGTCCCCGACCGGAGCATCCACGAGGTGCACGGCGGCGTCGACACGCTGCTCGTCGCCGGCGGTCGCGGCGTGTTCGACGCCGTGCGCGATCGGGCCCTGCTGCGCTGGCTGCGGCGCGCGGCGCGCCATGCACGCCGGCTCGCGTCCGTCTGCAGTGGAGCCTTCCTCCTCGCCGAGGCCGGGCTGCTCGACGGCCGGCGGGCCACCACGCACTGGCTGGTGTGCGACGAGCTGGCGCGGCGGTACCCGAAGATCACCGTCGAGCGCGACCCGATCTTCGTGTACGACCGCGGCGTCTACACCTCGGCCGGCGTCACCGCCGGCATGGACCTGGCCCTCGCGCTCGTCGAGGAGGACCACGGGCGCGAGCTCGCGCTCCGCGTCGCCCGCCAGCTGGTCATGTTCTTGAAGCGCCCCGGCGGCCAGTCGCAGTTCAGCGCCCAGCTCGCCGTGCAGGCGGCCGACCGCGACCCGCTGCGCGAGCTGCAGGCCTGGATCGCCGATCACCTCGACACGGATCTCTCCGTGCCCACCCTCGCCGCCGAGGTGGCGATGAGCGAGCGGAACTTCGCGCGCGTGTTCACGCGCGAGGTCGGCCTCACGCCGGCGCGCTTCGTCGAGCGCGCGCGCGTCGAGGGCGCGCGCCGGCGCCTCGAGGAGTCGACGGACGGCGTGGACGCCGTCGCCGCGCAGTGCGGCTTCGG
>VBKF01000189.1 GCA_005888095.1 Deltaproteobacteria bacterium
CGCGCGAGCGGGGGAGGTGACCCTGCGGCGGCTGGTGGCGGACGTCGCAGTGGGCGTCGAAAGTCGCCCGGGGTCGCCTCCCCCGCTCGGCACGACTCTCGCCATGGCCGCGTGCGCCGAGGGGTGTGAGCTCGCGCACGTCGAGCTCCCGTCTCATGTCATTCGTTTCGGAGTGCCGCGGGAACCGAGAGGCGCGCCGCGCGCAGGGATGGAACGAACGACGCGAGAATGCAGAGCAGCAGAGTGAGACCAATGGCACCGATCACGAATCTCGACGGAAAGTGGAGGTCGAGGCGCCAGCCAAGAATCGCGGGAAACTGGACCTGGACCCAGAAGAGACCGAGCGTCAGCCCCACCCCGACGGCCAGCACGGCCCCGAGGAGGCCCATCGCCAGGCCCTCGAGCAACACCATGCCGACCAACCGAGAGCGGTGGAGTCCGATGGCCCGCATCATCCCGAGTAGGCGGGTGCGCTCGATAACACTCGTGGCGAGCGTGTCCCCAATCCCGATGAGCACCAGGAGGAAGATGATGCCCTCCATCAGATACAGCATGCTGAAGGCCTGGCGTGCCTGACCCGCAAAGTACTCGACGAGCTCGGGACCCGAGCGGATCTGGAGGCGATACTTCTGACCGAGCGTCCGTGCGATCGCCGCCGCGACTGCGGCCCGGTCAGCGTTCCGCTCCAGCGCGACGTGCACCCAGGTGACCATGGGGTCGTTCCAGACGTTGCGGTATGACTCGCGTCTCATGATGACCGCGTTGACCGGCTGTCCGCTGGTGACGCCCGCGACCTCGAACGCCACCGGACCGGCGGCCGACGGCAAGCGCACGATGTCTCCCGGTCGCGTCCCGTGCCCGTGAGCAAACGAAGCGCTGACCAGGACGGCTTCCCCGTGCGTCACACGCGCCAGGGCGTCGGGTGAAGCCCCGGCACCCAGCCGCCAGCGACAGACGCGAAGATCGTGGAAGCAGCTCGCATCGTACGCATCGAGCATCACGCTGCCGTCGCCGTACGGCACGTCCTTCTCCTGCTCGGCGGCGACCGTGGCGACGCCGGGCAGTTCGCGCAGCTGGGCGAGGAAGTCTTCATTCACGGGCGCCGGACGGTAACCGCCGCTCACGAAAGCGGAGGTGATGACGAGGTCCGCCCGCAGCCGGTCCGTCAACGTCGAAACGAGGGTGCGTTCGAAGCTCCACCCGAGCATGCCGAACATGAGGACCACGCCGACGCCGAGGCCTAGTGTCGCGACCGTCAGGGATACGCAACGTGCCTGCCGCCCCAGCTGGATGGCAGCGAACCTGCCCGTGTGGCCGAAGATTCGCTGCCAGGCGGGCGTGACGAATCGGCTGCCGCGGACGGCGAGCGGGCGGGAGAGGGCACAGGCGGCGACCGCCATGAGCGCCGTGGTCACGTTGCCGAGGGCCGCGCTCTCGGAGACGCGCTGCCAGAGGATCAGCGCCACGACGGCGATGAGCAGGCCGCTCGCGGCGGCCGTTGCCATGCGTGATTTATCCGCGGGAGCCTCCCGGCCACGCATCGTCAGTGCGGCCACCGGCTGCTTCCGGGCGAGGCGAAGCGCGGGAATGATCGCGGCGAGCGTGGCAGCCCCCAGCCCGACCGCTACGCCGGCGGCAAGCCCTCCCAAGTCGACGGATGCCTTCGCTGACGGCACGGGCAGCCGAAAGTTGATCGCCGTAGCGGCGGCCACGAAAGGCAGCGCATGGCGGCCGATGAAGACTCCGAGTGGGATGCCGGCCGCCGTGCCGGAGACGCCGAGCAGCAGGCTCTCCTTCAGCAGCTCCCTGAAGACGACGACACGGCGAAGCCCAACGGCGCGCAGCAGCCCCACCTCCCACGTGCGCGCTTCCCACGACCGCAAGAAGGCCAAACGCCGTCACCATCGCCTGGAAGCCGCCGATCGTTCTGCGCACGACCTCCTTGCGGACGGCCGTTTCCTCCGCAGTAAGTCCGGGAGGCAATGCCGTCGCGACACCTCTCCTGGTGGCGTCGACATCCGCGTCGTCAAGGACGACGACGTCGATCTGGTTGATCTGTCCGTCGGCGGTGAATGCCCGCTCGGCGGCGTAAAGGTCCATCACGACCAGTCTGCCCCCGAGAGTGCGCGCGACGCCTTCCGGGTCGAGAAGGCCGCGCACGGTGAACCATTTTACGCCGCCCGGGGTCGAGAGATTGATCAAGCTGCCGGTCGTGAGTCCGCGCCGCTCCGCAAACTGGCGCGCGAGTAGAATGGAATCAGGCCGGCTGAGGAACAGGATGGGATCGTCGAGCAACGCGCCGCTATCGTCCGCGGCATGGTAGAGACGAACGTCCGCCTCGTGCGTGAGATCTACTCCGTAGACGCTGAGGAGTTCACCGCTCTCATCGTCCGGGAACGCGACGCCGGTGACGAGGGGCACGGCGAGCCGAACCCCCGGCACCGCCGCAACCCTTTCCACGATGTCCTCGGAGAACGTCAACCCGTCGCCGGCCGTGACGTGAAACGCAGCACGCCCTGCCACCGCATCCACCGTGTCGAGGAACGACGCGAGCACCG
The DNA here is from genome assembly GCA_005888095.1 of Deltaproteobacteria bacterium. Lineage (GTDB taxonomy): Bacteria > Desulfobacterota > Binatia > DP-6 > DP-6 > DP-3. The sequence goes on from VBKF01000189.1 coordinate 2,559, forward strand.
CCCCGTTCATCAGCCGGATCGCCACCACCAGCGCCACGCCGAGCGCCACTGCCGCGACGCTCAGCACCATGCGCCCCAGCCCCGCCCGCACGTGGCGGTACGCGAGAGCCAGGGACAGCCCCGACCTCATCAATCCCGGACCGCCCGTATCGCCACCGGCCGCGTGGCCCCCGTCCGGTCCCCATACGTCGCGGCGAAGACGTTGTGCGTGACCATCACGACCGTCACCGCCTCGGACTCGTTGAGCGCGCGCAGCAGGTCGAGGATCGTCTGCCCCGTGTGCGAGTCGAGGTTGCCCGTCGGCTCGTCGGCGAGGAGGATCGCCGGGCGCGTCGCGAGCGCGCGTGCGATCGCGACCCGCTGCTGCTCGCCGCCGGAGAGCTCCGCGGGATACCGCCGGTCACGGCCTGTCACGCCCACCCGTTCCAGCGCGGCGGCGGTCCGCCGGCGTACCTCCGCTCGCGAGTAGCCCGAGAACTCGAGCGGCCAGGCGACGTTCTCGGCGACGGTGAGCGCCGGCAGCAGGTTGAACGCCTGGAACACGAAGCCGATCGTCTTGAGCCGCAGGTCTGCGAGCTCGTGATCGGCCAGGGTGCCGAGGTCGTGACCGTCGAGCACGACGCGGCCGCTGTCCGGCACGTCGAGCCCGGCGATGAGGTTGAGGAGCGTCGTCTTGCCGGACCCGCTCGGTCCCATGAGCGAGACGAACTCGCCGCGGACGATGTCGAGACTCAGCTCGCGGAGCGCCGGCGTCGCGCGCGCGCCCGTCCCATACGTCTTGGTGACCGCGGACACCTCTACGATGCGGTCACTCATTTCCGGGGCGGTCCTTTTTCGCGTCTGGGAGCTGGGCGTCGCGACTCGGCGACGATCGGCTGCTCGACAGGCCGCTGCTGCGCACTCAGCCAACTCTCGAACTCGAGGCGGAACTCCTTCAGGAACTCGAGCTCCGCGGCCACCTGCTTCATGCGGCGCGAGAGCAGCGCGGCGAGCGGATTGTAGTGCTCCGGGGGTTGGCGCCCGCGCTTCGCGAGCGCGTCCTCGCGGGCGCGGGCGAGCTCCTTGCCGCGCATCCAGAGCTCCTCCTGCCAGCGGTCGAGCAGCCGGACCCGGACCTCCGCCGGGACGCGGTCGACGAAGAGGAGCCAGTGCGCGACGTCGTCCTGAGACGACGGGGCCTGGAGCCACTGATCGAAGGCGAGCCGGCCCTTCTCCGTGATGTGATACGGGATGCGCCGGGCGTCGGCGTCGGGGGGATTGATGGCGGTCTGCACGAGCCCCTGGCCGGCCAGGCGCGCGAGCTCCCGGTAGATGTTGCCGATGCTCACCGGGCTGCCCGACCGCGCCCGACACTCGGTCATGATCTCGTAGCCATGACGGAGCCGGCAGTCGCGCAGGAGCCCGAGAATGACATGTCCGAACATGTTTGCCTCGTGGTGGGTGGACCGCAGCGACGGCTGATCCGCGGTGCGGTGGACCATAGGGCCCCGCGTGCGGCGATGTCAAGGAAAAGTTGCGATTGCCAGCATGGATGCATGGAACATAGTCGCCGAGGGTCAGGGCACCCTCACAGCCCCGCCCCCGCCCTGAACTCCCGCACCACGCTCGCCGGATCCCGGTGCTCCCCGTCCACCGCGTAGTTGAGCCGCCGCATCGTCTCGGCCGGTAGCCGCCCGCCCAGCCGGTCGACCGCCGCGGCGAGCGCGGGGTAGCGCTCCAGCGTCGCACGCCGCACGACGGGCGCGGCCTGGTAGGGCGGGAAGTAGTGCTTGTCGTCGGCCAGCACGGCGAGGTGGAGGTGCTCGATCTGCGCATCGGTCGCGTTGCCCGCCACCAGGTCCGCTTGATGATCGATGAGCGCGCGGTAGAGGAGGCCGAGGTCCATGATGCGGATCTCCTTGAAGCGCAGCCCGTAGAGGCGCTCGAGGCCCGGGTAGCCGTCGGCTCGCTCCTTGAACTCGTAGCCGAAGGCGGCGCGCCACTCGCGCGCAACGGGGACGGCGTCCGAGATCGTGCGGATACGCGTCCCATCCTCGCCGCGGATCACGAGCACGAAGGTGTTGTCGAAACCGAGTGGCGCGGTCCAGACGAGCCCTGCCGTGGCGTATGCCTCGCGCACGCGCGCCAGCACCCGCTCCGGATCGCTCTCCGGCCGTTCCTTCAGCACCGCGGTCAGCGCCGTCCCCGTGTACTCGACGTACATGTCGATCTGCCCCGCACGGATCGCCGCGTCGCAGACGAACGTGCCCCCGAGGTCGAGCCGACGCTCCGCCCGGAGCCCCACGCTCTCGACCGTCTGCGCGAGCAGCTCGCCGAGGATGCGCTGCTCGGTGAAGTTCTTCGAGCCGACGATGACGCGCTCGCCGCCGCCCCCGCAGCCGGCGAGCACGGCGAGCAGCACCGCCGCCCGTCTCATCGCGGCGGCCGGAGCGCGCGCTCGACCACACCGAGCGCCACGTCTGCGCCGATCGCCAGCAGCGCCGCGGGGAGCGCGCCGGCCAGGATCATCCGGTCGTCCACCATCGCGACGCCGCGGAAGATGAAGACGCCGAGCCCGCCCGCGCCGATCGCCGCGGCGATCGTCGTGACGCCGATGCCCACCACCGTCGCGACGCGTACTCCGGCCAGAATGACGCTCGCCGCCAGCGGCAGCTCGACGCGCACGAGGAGCTGGCGGTCCGTCATCCCCATCCCGCGCCCCGCCTCGCGGATCGCCGGGTCGACGCCCTCGATGCCGGTGACGGTGTTGCGCAGCACGGGGAGGAGCCCGTACAGGGTGAGGGCGACGAGGGCGGTCCGCGTGCCGATGCCGCCGATCGCCGGCACGGGGATCAGGAACCCGAAGAGCGCGAGGCTCGGGATCGTCTGGATGACGCCGACGAGCCCGAGCACGGGCCGGCTCCAGGCCGGCCGCCGCGTGAGGAAGACGCCGAGGGGCACGCCGATCGCGGTCGCGATCCCGATCGACACGGCGACCAGGACGACGTGCCGGCCGGTCTCGGCAGCGACCTCGCGCAGGAGGTCCGGGCTCACGCCGCCCCCGCCTCGAGGAACGCCTGCACCTCGCGGTCCTGGCTCGAGCCCAGCTCCGCCGGCGTGCCGACCGCCAGCAGCCGCCCGCCGCCCAACAGCGCGATCCGGTCCGCCACGCGCGCCGCCTCGCGCATGTCGTGCGTCACGAAGATCGCGGTCTTCCGGAGCCGCGCCTGGAGTGCGCGGAACTCGCGCTGCAGCTCGGTCCGCGTGATCGGGTCGAGCGCCCCGAAGGGCTCGTCGAGGAGGAGGAGCGGCGGGTCGGCCGCGAGCGCGCGCGCGACGCCCACGCGCTGCCGCTGGCCGCCCGAGAGCTGATTCGGGTAGCGCCCACCGAACTCCGCGGCGGGCAGCCCGACCAGCTCGAGGAGCTCCCGGACGCGGGCGCCGATGCGCGCGGCGGGCCAGCCCTCCAGCTCCGGCACGAGGCCGACGTTCCGGCCGATCGTCAGGTGCGGGAAGAGCCCCACCTCCTGGATGACGTATCCCGTCCGGCGCCGGAGCCGGATCGGATCCCACTCGGCGGTCGCGCGCCCCGCGACGCGCACCGCACCCTCCGTCGGCATGAGGAGCGCGTTCACGAGCTTCAGCGCCGTCGTCTTCCCCGAGCCGCTCCGCCCGATCAGCGCCACGGTCTCGCCCTCGGCCACCGCCAGCGAGAAGCCACGGAGGATCGCGCGGCCGTCCACCCGGAAGCCCGCGTCCTCGAACTCGACGAACGGCCTCACGCCGGCCCGGTTAGCACGCCGCTGCGGCGCGGCTCCAGCGTCAGGCCGGCGGCCGCATGGCGTAGATGCGCGTCACCGCCACCTCCACCTCGACCACGCGCCGCGGCCGCCCGCTCCGTCCCGGCCGCGCCTCGCGCTCGCTCCCCGGCACCTCGCGCGCCCGCCCGTAGACGATCGCCGCGGCGCCGTCGGGCCGCCACGTCGTGAAGGCGACGCGCGGGTTCTTCGCGATGTCGAGCCGGCGCACCGTGTTCTCGTAGATGACGAGCCGGAGCCTCGCCCCGGCGATCTCGGCGTGCACCGGGGCGACGTGCGGGCGGCCCCCGGCGCCGACCGTCGCCATCGCGACCAGGCGGACGCTCTTCCAGAACTCGACGAATTCGGCCGCCGACATCTGCCGCTCCGGGTAGGCGACCGAGTCCGCCACCGCCGGCGACGCGGTCCGCGTGCTCCGGTCGATGATCGCCTGGAGCGCGGGCAGGTCGGGCTCGGTCACGCCTCGCCCCCGAAGCCGGGCTCGCCGGCGTCGACCGGGAGCCGCGGCGGCCGCATGCCGTCCACCAGGAGCGGCGCGATGTCGTTCGTCGCGTCGGGGCAGAGGAGCGCGGCGAGCGTCCGGAGCTGCGCGCGCCCGATCCCGACCTCGAACATCCCGCCGACGTATACCCCGATCCCTGCGTCCGCGCAGACCGCTGCACACCGCAGCACCTCGAATACGCCGCCCATACGCGCGGGCTTCAGGTTCACCGCCGCGGGGCGGACGGGCAGGGCGGCCACGTCCTCCGCGTGCCCGATGGCGGCGTCGAAGCTCACCCGGCCGGCGGCCACGCCGGGTGGCGGGTCCTCGATCAGCACCGCGGGCAGCGCGCGCCGCGCCCGCTCGACGGCGCGCGCGTCGCCGTGGCCCTTGAAGTCCAGCACCGCGACCCGCCCGAGCTTCGCGAGCGCGCGGTACACGTCGTCGTCCCACTCCGGGTCCGCGTCGATCTTGAGCTCGACGCCGGGATGGCGTCGCGCCTCGGCCGCGGGATCCGCGACGCGCCCGAAGGACACGACGTAGCGCACCGGCCGCGGTGTCACGTCGAGGAGCGAAAAGAGGTTCGTCCCCGCCTGCTCGAGCGCGAGGTCGATCGCCGCCGCCTCGAGCGCGGCTCGGTCGTACGGATGCCGGAACCGGCGCGCCACCTCCGCCGCCCAATCGCCGAGCTGCCAGCGGCCCCGCGGGACCGAGGCCATCGCGTCGCGGAAGGCTGCATGCGCCGCGGACGTCCACCCGACGTGCCCCCCGCCCCCCGCGGTCTCGTCGCCGCGGAGCCATACGACGGACGTCGGCCGCTCGCCGCCGTACGACGGCACGCGCACGGAGCCGACACGGCACTCGACCGCCTCGATCGTCACGCCGAGCGCCGCGAGCTCAGGCGTCGGCAGCACAGCGGAAGCCGGCGAAGATCTGTCGCCGCTCGGGGAGGTCCCAGTTGCGGAAGGTGTTGCGGATGGCGATCGGCCGCGTCGCCCACGAGCCGCCGCGCAGCACCTTGTAGCCGCGGCCGAAGTGCACCTCGGAGTACTCGCGGTACGGGAAGGCCTCGAAGCCGGGGTAGGGCGCGAAGTCGCTGGCCGTCCACTCCCACACGTCGCCGATCATCTGATGGCAGCCGAAGAAGCTCCGCCCGCGCGGGTAGGCGCCGACCGCCGCCGGTGCGAACGTCTGCTGTTCGAGGTTCGCGTGGTCGTCGGTCGGCGACAGGTCGCCCCAGGGGTAGCGGCGTGCCACGCGCTTCTCCAGATCCCACGCCGCAGCCTTCTCCCACTCGGCCTCGGTCGGCAGTCGCTTCCCCGCCCAGCGCGCGTACGCCGCCGCCTCGTGCCAGGACACGTGGACGACGGGCCGGTCGGGCACGAGCGGCGCGGTGCGGCCGAAGGCGCGCTCGCTCCAGGTGCCGTCGGCGTTCCGGACCCACTGCGCCGGGTGAGCGGCGCGCGCCCCCTGGAGCCAGAGCCAGGCGTCATCGGTCCACAGCTCGCGCCGCCGGTAGCCGCCGTCGAGCATGAACGCCAGGTACTGGCCGTTGGTCACGGGCGCCAGGTCCAGCCGGAAGCGTGGCACGTCGACGGCATGCGCCGGCCGCTCGTTGTCGTAGGCGAAGCCGCGGTCGTCGGTTCCCATCACGAACGGGCCGGCGGGGATGACGGCCGACTCGGGGTCGACCGGCACGACCGCGGCGGGCGGCTCGCGCCGCCGCGCGGGCTCGTAGACGAGGCCCTCCATCAGCTGGACGGCCTGCAGGATCGTCTCGCTGTGCTGCGCCTCGTGCTGCGCGATCAGCTTGTAGATGTAGCCGTCGGCCAGCAGCGGGTCGCTGGCGTCGAGGTCGAGCTGTGCGAGCCGCTGGCGGGCGCGCTGGCGGACCTCGTGCAGGTAGGCCAGGCATGCCGCGCGGTTGCCGAGGGGCAGGTGCTTCCGGGTCGGCCGCGGGTTGGCGATGGGGTCGTAGATGCGGTCGCGCACGAAGTCGGCGGGCACGGCCGGGTCGAGCGCCCGGATCGACCACTGCTCCTCGAAGTTGGCGACGTGCCCGAGGTCCCAGACGACGGGGCTGAGCAGCGGGCTCACCTGGCGCACGAGGTCGGCGTCGTCGAGCGGATCAATCAGCTCGAGCGTCCGCGCCCGCGCCGTCGCGAGATGCGTCCAGGCCGAGCGTTGGCGGCCCTCGGCGAGCGCGCTCCGGCCGCGCTTGCGCAGGAGCAGGAGCGCGAAGGCCTTGGTCGGATCCGTGAAGGTGCGCACGGTCTCGAGGCCGTAGCGCGCGACGGTGGCCGCCATCTCGTCGGCACGGAACTTCCGGCTGATCTCGGTCATGATCATCTCGCCGGGCGCGATGCGGAAGCGCCGGCCGAGGTCGCGGAGCTCGATCACCGCCTCGCGCATGAAGCGCGCGAAGATCTCGATCCGGTCGAGCCGGTCGTTGTAGTGCGCGACGTGCTCGATGGCGTCGAGGTCGAGGCGCGTGCCGAGCTCGCGGTTCATGCGCGCGAAGAGGTTCCGCGTGAACTCGGCGGTCACGCCGGCACGGTCGTTGTACGCGGCCTCGAGCGTGCGCACGTCCTTCACGAGGTCCATGCCGAGCAGGAAGTGGTCGCCGACGGCGAGCGCCGCCGACACCCGCTCGAGGAAGTCGCCGAGCTCCTCCGGGTTGAAGTTGCCGATCGTGCTGCCGAGGAAGGCGAGCACCAGCGGCGAGAGCTCGCGGAGCAGCGGCAGGGCGCGCTCGTAGGACGCGGCGAGGCCGCGGATCGAGAGTCCCGGATACTCGCGCGCGAGCGCCGCGCACGAGGCCGCGAGCGCTTCGAGGCTCACGTCGACCGGGACGTAGCGTGCGGGCTCGTCGGCCCAGGCATCGAGCAGGTGGCGCGTCTTGACGGAGCTCAGGCCCGAGCCCAGCTCGACGAGCGTCGGCGCGCCCACCCCCGCGCGGATCGCGCGGGCGTGCTGGGCGAGCAGCGCCGTCTCCGTCCGCGTCAGGTAGTACTCGGGCTGCTCGGTGATGCGCTCGAAGAGCTCGCTGCCGCGCGCGTCGTAGAGGTAGCGGCAGTGGAGCCACCGCGGGTGGTCGCCGAGGCCGCGCACCACCGACTGGGCGAAGGCGGCCGTCGACTCCTCCGGCGAGTCGACCCACAGCTCGAAGCCCGGGTGGCGCTGGCGGCGGAAGCCGGCGTGGGGGTCCGGCCGCGTCACTCGCGGGTGAGTAGAGCGACGGGCGAGCTAGGTCAATCCCCCCGCACGTGCACGGCGCGCGGATACAACTCAGCGTTGCGTGACGAGCTAGCCCCCGCGCGCACGCCGGATCGCCGCCCCGACCTCGGCGAGCGAGCGCCGTGCACGGCGCGGGAAGACGGTGTGGATGCTGCCGGCCCCGTCGCCCGGCCAGCGCGGCACGATGTGGAAGTGCACGTGGGGGATCGTCTGCCCGGTCGCCTCGCCGTTGTTGACGCCGATCGTCGTGCCGGCGGCGCCGAGCGCCTCGCGGACCGGCCGCGCGAGCCGCACGACGGCGCGCAGGAGCGCATCGGCCGCCGCCGGCTCCAGGTCCTCGAGGAGCGCCACGTGCGCCCGCGGCACGACGAGCACGTGGCCGTCGGCGAGCGGGTGTGTGTCGAGGAAGGCCACCACCTCGGGCTCGCGCGCGACCACCTCGGCCGGGATCTCCCCGGCGACGATCCGGCAGAAGACACATGCCATGAGCACTTCCGTAGATCGCGTCCGCGGCGACCGTCAACCCAGCGCCCCCAGGAGCGCGCGCGTCGCCGCCCCCGGGTCCGGCGCGGCGAGGATGGCGCGGATGACGGCCACGCCGGCCGCACCCGCCG
>VBKF01000190.1 GCA_005888095.1 Deltaproteobacteria bacterium
GTTTCCCCAGGCGGTCGCGATGAGTAGCCATGCCACCCAGTGCTGCGCCCGCGGCCCCAGCGTGAGCCACGGCGCGGCCGCTGCGACGGCGATCAGCGTGAGGCCGTTCAGGATGCCCTCGAGGTGCGCCATCCGCCAGCCGCGCACGTCGCCCGGCAGGTGGACCCCGAGGGCGCCCGGCAGCGGCCAGAGGACGATCTTGCCGAGGATGACGAAGGTGAAGGGAAACCCTGCGACGAGGCCGACCATGAAGACGAGCGCGCCGTTCGCGACGAGCAAGGCGCGGAGCCTCTCCGCCATCGTTCACTCCTCGCCGAAGAAGCGGCGGCGCGCCGCCTCGTCCGCGGGCTGCTCGGGCCCGGAGAACGGGACGTCGGGGATGCGCGTCTGGTCGGCGGCGATGAGGGGCAACGCGCGCGCCCGCCGCTCGTCGGCCTGGGGCCCGACCTCCATGAAGACGTCCGCGAACCAGCCGTCGACGCGGTGGACGGCGGCGTAGTAGCGGTCGTGCTCGGCGGCGTAGGCGTGCCCGGCCGCGCTCCAGTCCTCGCCGGCAAGCAGCCGGTCGCGGAGCGTCCGCACGTCGCGCAGCGTGAGTGATATGCCCTGGCCCCAGGTCGGGTCGCTGGTCGCGGCCGCGTCGCCGACGAGGGCGACGCCGTCCCGATACGGATGGTCCACCCACGCATCCGCACCCTCGAAGAGGGCGAGCGGCCCCGCCGGCCGCGCCGCGGCGTAGAGCGCCCGCTCGACGCCGGCACGGACCGACTCGTCGACGAACCGCGCGAGATCATGCTGCTGCCCGCGCGGTGGATCGGCGTCCTTGTGGTAGCCGACGTAGGCGCGCACGCGGCCGCTGCCCTGGGGAAAGAGGAGCGAGATGCGGCCGACGGCCGGGTTGAACATGATATACGCCGCGTCGTCGGCCACCGGAACGCCGTCGAGGAGCACGCCGGAGAAGAGGAGCCGCTCGGGATCGCGGCGCACCGTGAAGCCCGCCCATTTCCGCATCTGCGAGCCGCGACCGTCGGCGCCGACCACCAGGCGCGCTCGCACCTCCTCGACGTGTCCGCCGAGCTCGAACGCGACACTCGGCTCGGGTCCCGGCGCCACGCTCGAGACGCGCGCGCCGCGCTCGACCACGGCCCCGGCGCGGGTTGCCGCGTCGAGCAGCACCTCCTGCATGGCCGGATGGTAGAAGGCGAGCACCGGTGCCGCCGGGACGGTGGTGGCCACCAGGTCGCGACGCACGATCTCGACGCCGCCCATGAACAGCTCGAACGAGGGGAGCTCGTGGCCGCAGGTGGCGCGCAGGAGTGGGTCGACGCCGAGCGCCCGCGCCTCGGCGACGCCCCACGGCATCAGCGCCTCGCCGCGTACGCGGTCGGTGAACCGCCGCTCGCGCTCGAGCACGAGGACGCGCGCCCCCTGCTCGGCCGTCGCCCGGGCGAGCGCGGCGCCGCCGATGCCTCCGCCGACGGTCACGAGATCGAATGCCTGCCCGGTCATGCCGGCATGCGGCTATCAGCCTGTGGCCGCCAAGTCACCAGGCTTGCCGCCGGAGGGGCCGGCGGCGCATAAGGCGGACGACGCACGAGGCAGGGGAGGCGCCATGCCGCGCGGCAAGCACCGAACATCGAGATCCAGACCCGTCCCCACGCCCGAGCGGCGCGACGACACCGAGCGCGCCTTCGAGCGGCGGCTCGGCGAGCTCGCCGAGGCGGTGAACATCATGATCCCTGAGCTCTCCGCCCGTGTGGCGGCGCTCGAGCACCTGCTCGTCGAGAAGGGGGTCTGCCGGCGGGCCGATCTCATCCGGGCGCGGCAGTTCGTCGACGTGCGCGGCGGAGGCGAATGATGCAGCTCTTCTTCATGCACGTCGGCAGCTTCGTCGCCGTGATCCTGTACTTCACGCTCGCGGGGCGGGCCGAGTATTCGCCCGCCGGCGTCCGCGCGGCTCTGCTGGTCGCGCTCGGCATCGAGACGGCCTACATCTGGCTCGCGCGACGCGCCGGCGAGCTCAAGCAGTTCGACGCCGGTCTCTGGGCGCTGTTCGCGATCGGCTCGCTCGCCGCCAGCGCCGGCGTCCGGCCGGTGGCGTCCCTGTTCGAGCACTACTCGCCGGCCCTCCTGTTCACGACGCTCGGCCTCACGGCGGTCGTTCCGCCCCTCCTCGGCCGCGAGCCCTTCACCTATTACTACGCTCGCCGCCAGACGCCGCCCTGGCAGCAGCGGTTGCCCGAGTTCGCCGCCATCAACCGCGTGATGACCGGCTACTGGGTGCTCGTCTTCTTCACCGCCGCGGGGCTGGCGGCCTCCGCACCCACCGACTGGCGCTTCACGGCCCTCTTCCCGAACCTGCTGACCTTCGGAGCGGGGATGACGGCGACCTGGTGGCTGCCGCTGGTCTATCTGAAGCTGTTTCCGCCCGAGCTGCCGACCGCCATCGAGCCCTTGCTCATGGGCATGCCGCTCGCCTTCGACCGCAAGGCGGCGGGCGACGGCCGCGCGGTCATCCAGTTCCGGGTGAGCGGCGCGGAGGCGGGCGACTATCATGTCCGCGTCGAGGGCGGGAGATGCCGGAGCTTCGCGGGCCCCGCGCCGGCACCCGACCTCGTCGTCCACACGCCCGACACCGTCTGGATCCGCATCGCGCGCGGCGAGCTCGACGGCGGACGGGCGCTGCAGGACGGGCTCTACCGCGTCGAGGGCGACCTCGCCGTGCTCGCCAAGATGGACGAGTGGTTCACCCCTCCGCGCGGCGCGCGACGCACGGGTTGACCATCGTCCCGATGTGCTCGATGCGGCTGACGATCTCGTCGCCCTCCGTGAGGTAGCGGCGCGGGCTCCGCGTCGAGCCGACGCCGCTCGGCGTGCCCGTGAAGATGAGGTCGCCCGGCTCGAGCGTGCACAGGCTCGAGAGATACGCCACCAGCTCCGGGACCGCGAAGATCATGTCGCTCGTGCGCGCCGCCTGCATCGGCGCGCCGGAGACGTCGCAGGCGAGCGCCAGGTCGTTCGCGTCGGGGAAGGCGTCGAGCGACACGACGGCGGGGCCGATCGGCCCGAAGGTGTTGATCGACTTGCCGAGGCAGAACTGCGGCGGCTTGTCGCTGAACTGCAGCCGCCGGTCGGAGATGTCCTGGCCGATCGTGTAGCCGGCGACGTGGTCGAGCGCGCGGACCGCCGGGATGCGATCGCCGCGGCGGCCGATCACCACCACCAGCTCGACCTCCCAGTCGACGTACGCCGACGAGAGCACCACCGGAGCCCGGGGCCCGACCAGGCAGCTCGGGAACTTCGTGAAGACCATCGGCGTCTTGGGCAGCTCCAGGCCGGCTTCCCCGGCGTGCTCGCGATAGTTGAGGCCGATCGCGAACACCTTGGCGGGGCGCGGCACCGGAGGCCCGAGGTCGACCTCGTTGAGCGGCGCCTCCGCGTCGCCCTCGCGGAGCCCGCGCGCCCACTCGACGAACGCGTCCCAGCGCTGGACGGCGGCCATCGGATCGGCAGGGAACCGTCCCCCGGAGGCCCGCTCCACGTCGACCAGCCGCCCGCCGAGGAGCACGCTCGCCCGTCCCTTGACGTTCGCCAGCCGGACGCTCATCGCGCCCCTCCATACTGCGGCTTCCCGGAGGCGTCCAGTTGGAAGGAGCGGCCCGGGCGAAGTCGTTTGACGCTTCGAGCCGCTCCGTCCTAGCCTCTCCGCCCGTCATGCGCACCCCGCCGCCACCCGGAGGTGGCGCGCCCACGACGGGCCCTCCCGGCGCCCGGCCACGCGGTCCCCGCCGCCGGCGGCGGCGCGGCCACGGTGAACGCACACCGCCGCCCGCCCCCGCGGTCGTGCCGGAGACGAGCCGGCTCGCGGCGCCGGCTCCCGGCGAAGCGCCCCTCACCCCCGCCGAGGTCGTCGAGATGAAGGAGCACCTCGCCTTCCTCCGGCGCTACAAGGAGGTGCTGCGGCTCAAGCTGAACGCCGTCGAGGACCTCCTCGTGAACCAGCAGCGGGAGCCGGCCGACCGCGGCGTCTGCCGCCATCTGCTCGGCAAGGTGGACCGTGCCGTGGTCGAGCACGCCATCGAGCGCGACCCCCTGCGGGGCGATGCCGCCGCACGCGCCCGCATGCTCGCCGGCGCGGTGCGGCTCACCGCGGACGTGGGTGTGCTGCTCGCCTATCTCGAGGCGCTCGCCCACGTCCGCTCCCACGCGGAGGCGGCGCAGGCGTTCGCGGAAGTCGTCCGCCGGATCGACTTCGAGAGCGTGTCGGCGACGCGGCTCGCGCGGCTGCTGCAGGTCCTGATCGACACCTTCGTCGACCACGAGCGCGTGCAGGTCCTCTTCAGCCTGCTCGCCGGGCCCGCCTTCCGGCGTGCGTTCGACGCCGCCCTCCCGACGTTTCCTCCGGCGGTGGCAGAGGTGTGCGCGCCGCTCCGGGCCGTGCACCGCCGGCTGCTCGAGGACGGCGGCGGGCCCGAGGCCCCGGAGCTGCTGGCGAAGGGGATGGAGCAGGTCCTCTCGGCGCCCGACCCCGTGCTGCGGAGCTACGCGGAGCCGCTGCGCGCCGGCATGCTCGAGCTCGCCCTCGGCGGCGACGTGCCGGCCGAGGTGGCGGATCGGGCGGTCGGCGTGCTCCTGCCGAGCCTCGCGCGCGACGGCCGCACCTACGCGCGCTTCGCGATCCGCCGCGCCGGACAGCTCCTCGCGCGCCACGTCGACGACCGGGCCCGAGCCGTGCTCGAGGAGCTGCGCCGTGCGCAGCCGGGCACGCGCACGGCCGAGCGCTGGCTGGCGGCGCTCGATGCACGTCGCTTCGGGCGGATCGCGCTGGCGGGGGAGCCGCCGGCGCGCGGACGGCTGATCGCGGCCTTCTGGCTCGACGGGCAGCGCCCCGTGTGGCTCCGGACGGCGAGCGCCGGCGCGGGCGAGCGCCTAGCGGCCGAGGCCCGTGTGCAGGCGGAGCTGGCGCTTCCTGGCGTCGCGACGCTCGTGGAGCACGGCGTCGCGCTCGGCCTCCCGTACGTTGCCGTGCTCGGACCGGGCCGTCCGCTGGCGCGCGAGGAACCGCTCGACCCGTCCACTGCCCTCGGGATCGTAGCGGCGGCGGCGCGCGTGCTTCGCGCCGTGGCGCTGGCGGGGATCGCGCTCCCCGATGCGGAGGCCGAACGCTTCCTCCACACGCCGCCGCCCGGCCCTGCCGTGACGCTCGCGGATCTCGACGGCGCCCGGCGTGCAGAGCCCCCGGTCGCCGCGGCCGAGCACGTCGCGCTGGCCACGGGGCTCGCGCGCCAGATCGTGCCGGTTGGCCCTGGGAACCGGCAGATGCGCGAGCTCGGCGAGCAGATGGCACGTGCGTCGGACCTGCCGGCTCTGATCGCGCTCGTCGAGCGCGCGGCACTGCACGCCGCTCGCGACTGACGCACGGATCCGTTCGGGCGAAGTACGGCGTTGAACGGAACCGTCCGCTCGCGCCTGGGCATCGCGGCCGCGCGCTATCCCTTCAAGGGGTGAGGAAGGAAGAAAAATGGGATGATTACGCCCTCCCCGGTCGGGGACCGGGCGTGAGACCGGCGCCGAGCGTCGGGGGCTGCCATCCCGCGGAATGTCTCCCTTTTTTGCCGTTCGCAGGGGCTGCGACCGAGCCCCGCAGTGCGATCGCTCGGCCCGCTCCGGCACGGCTCCTGCTGTAGGAAGCGCGAGGAGGACGGAGCGATGTACCAGGCTGGTGATTACGTATGGCCTACCGACCTACCCGGACGCTTCCTCTGCCGGGTCGCGGACGCCGAGACCTTCCGAATCGGTTCTGGCACGTCGCAGATCTTGAAGCTCGAGCCGCTCGAAGGACCGTGGCCTCCAGGCACCTGTCTGATCCGCCTGGAGGGCGCCGTGATCCGAGCCCGTCGCGAGGCGCGATCGGCAGTGAGGCGCCCGACGCTTCGCTCCGCGCCTCCCGGCTCGGGTCGGCGGGCGACCGGCTGACGAGCGCGCGGCTCTTGGATGGCATCGCGGGTGTTGTCATCGACGCGCACGAATAGAGGTGGAGGATGTCCGACGCATCTGAGAGCCGCGCGTCCGCTGGCCGGTCCCGGTTGATCACCGACCCGGTCGCGAGCGTCCGCGGCGAGCCCGTCCGTGTCCATGCTGCCCCCTGGCACGGGCGTGCCGCCGCGGGAGCGAGCGAAGGGCCATTGCTGTGGACGCGCCTCGGACCTGCCGGTGGCGCAAGCCTCGAGCGGGCGATCTGGCTCACGCCGTACCCAGCCGAGACGATGGTGGAGGACGTCTTCGGGGCGGGGCCGGATGCCCGCCTCGAGGTGGCCGTGCCGCGCAGGCCGGATTTCCGCCTCGAGGTGACGGTGCCGGGCAAGGCGCGGGCCTGATGGACCTTCAGCGGGTTTCTCCGGCCGATCCGACCTGGCCCAATCATGCCGAGCACGATGTGCTCCTCCCGGTGCAGTTCTCCCGGGTCTTCAGCCGGGACCTTCGACTCGAGCGCGAGCGGCTCCTCATGTTCGCCGTCCTCGAGGACGCGATCACGAGCTATCTCACGCACGCGCGTGCCCGCACCCGCCGCGGGCGCGAGACGTTCGCCGAGGTACACGACTGGGTCAGCTCGCCCGACCGGCGCCGGCTCTTCGCGTTCGAGACGATCTGCGACGTCCTCGGGATCGACGCCGGCTCGCTGCGTCGTGCGCTGGGCGAGCGGCGGACGCGGCGAGGGCGCCAGCTGAGGTGCCGGCCGTTGTCCACGGCGGGCCGAACTGCGCGATCCACGCGACCGCGGGGCACGCCGGCTCGGGTGTGCCGGGCAGCTACCCGGTCCGCCTGAAGAGCTGAACCACCCGTCGCGCGACCGCAGCGGCCTTGGCGCGGTCCGCACCCTACCCTGTCGGCTCTCGTCGGGCTATGGTCCGGACGATGACCGCCTATCTCGTCAGCGCGGCGCGCACGCCGATCGGCGGGTTCGGCGGCGCCCTCGCCTCGCTCTCCGCGCCCGAGCTCGGGGCGGCGGCGCTGCGCGCGGTCGTCGCGCGCGCGGGGGTCCCGCCCGAGGCGGTCGAGCAGGTGATCATGGGCAACGTGATCGCCGCCGGCGTCGGGCAGGCGCCGGCCCGCCAGGCGGGGCTCGGCGCCGGCATCCCGCGGGCTCACGGCGCGCTCACCGTGAACAAGGTGTGCGGCTCGGGCCTCATGGCGGTCATGCTGGCGGCCCAAGCCATCCGCCTCGGCGAAGCCCAGCTGATTGCCGCCGGCGGCATGGAGAGCATGAGCCGCGCGCCGTATCTCCTGCCCCAGGCGCGCCACGGGCACCGGCTCGGCCACGGCCGGGTGGTCGATGCAATGATCCTCGATGGCCTCTGGGACCCGTACAACGACTTCCACATGGGCAACGCCGCCGAACGGACCGCTCGCGCCCTCGGCATCGGGCGCGAGGTGCAGGACCGCTTCGCCGCCGAGAGCTACCGCCGGGCGCAGGCGGCGCTCGCCGAGGGCCGCTTCGCCGCCGAGATCGCGCCCGTCACCGTGGCGGACCGCCGCGGGCCGACCGCGGTCGACACCGACGAGGGGCCGGCGCGCGCCGACTTCGCCCGCATGCCGCAGCTGCGACCTGCCTTCGAGCCCGACGGCACGATCACCGCCGCCAACGCCTCGACGATCGCCGACGGGGCGGCCGCCGTCATCGTCGCGAGCGAGGACGCCATCCGCCGCCACGGGCTAACGCCGCGGGCGCGCATCGTCGCATCCGCCGTGGCGGGTCGGGCGCCCGAGGAGTTCCCGGTGGCCCCGATCGACGCCGTCCGCAAGGTGCTGACGGGGGCCGGGCTCACCACGCCCGACGTCGACCTCTTCGAGGTGAACGAGGCCTTTGCGGTGGTGGTGCTGGCGGCCATCGCGGAGCTCGGCCTCGATCCGGCGCGCGTCAACGTCCACGGCGGTGCCATCGCCCTCGGCCACCCGATCGGTGCGAGCGGCGCCCGCGTCCTGGTGACGCTGCTGCATGCCCTCGAGCAGCACGGGCTCCGCCGCGGGCTCGCGACGCTCTGCCTCGGCGGCGGCGAGGCGGTGGCGATGGTGATCGACCGGACGGTTTGAGCCGTCGCACCCTCCGGCCGGCTCGACCCGCTCCGACGCGCGGTCTATCGCCGCAGCTCTCGCTCTCGCCGGGCGCGCCGCTCACCGGCAGACGCACAGCCCCAGGAGATGGTCGGCCGTGCAGACCCGCCCCGCGGGACAGCTGCCGAGGCACACCGGGAACAACCCGCTGCACGGCAGCGGCAGCAACGTCGTGCTGGTCGTGGTGGTGGTGGTCGGCACGCGCGTGGTGGTGGTCGTCGTCGTGGTGGTGGAGGTGGTCGGCACGCGCGTGGTCGTGGTCGTCGTCGTGGTGGTCGTGGTCAGCGTCGTCGTGGTCGGCGGCCACGCGCGTCGTCGTGGTCGTCGTCGTGGTGGTCGTGGTCAGCGTCGTCGTGGTCGGCGGCGTCGTGGTCGTCGTCAGCGTCGTAGTGGTCGGCGGCGTCGTGGTCGTGGTGGAAGTCGTAGCCAGCGTCGTGCTGGTCGACGTCGTCGTGGTCGGCGGCGTGCTCGTGGTCGTGGTCAGCGTCGTGGTGGTCGTCGTCGGGTTGCTGGTCGTCGGCGGCAAGAAGGTGGCAAGCACCATGTACCAGTTGGTGGCCGTGCCCAGGGTCAGGCTCGCCTCCTGCGGGCCGGCGGCGCTGGAGAGGATGTCCTCGAGGTCGGAGGAGGCGCTGCCGTTCTCCACGTCGAGGACGAAGGGCACCGTCTGGCTGCTTCCGGGAGTCGCCCAAGCCGGCTGGCCGGCGGTGAGGACGGCCGCCACGACCAGCTCGCCGGCGGGGACCGGGGCGGTCGAACCCGCACGGGCGTCGGTTCCCACGCCTTGCGCTATCAGGGCTTGGTCGAGCGCTCCCACCGTGGCCACATGCCTGAAGTCCGCGACCGCCTCCTGCAGATAGGCGGGGGCGGACGCCGATACCGTGATCACCAGGCCCGATGGCGCCGCGGCAGAATTCTCGCGATACAGGAGGGCGATGTCGCCCGCTCCGTTCCACGTCGTCGAGACCGAGCGCGTCCAGGGGCCATTGACGTTGTCCGAGACCTGCACCTCGCCCGGAACGTCGAACTGACCGAACCACCCGACCAGCAGGTCGCCGGGCGCAACCGGCTCCGTCAGGTTGAGGGTGTACGACGGGACGCGGTTGGCGACCGAGGCTGCCGCTCCCTGGATGAATTCGGGCGACTCGGCCGGCGTGGTGACCACCAGGGCTGCCGACCGCGCCGAATGATCGTTCGCGAGGTCGAAGGCGTCAACCGAATACGTGTGCGTGGTCGATGGCGTCACATCCGGATCCAGGAAGGTCGTGGTGCTGAGCCCTGTCGTCCCGACGGCCGAGCCGTCTCGGTACACGGTATAGCCGGCGACGCTGCCGGTGGACGCCGACCACGAGAGGGCGACCCGTGTCGAGGCCACGCTGGTGGCCTCCAGGCCGGTGGGACTGGAGGGTGGCTCCGGTGGGCTGGCGGGAGCGGGATGGAAGACTGCGCACACCGCGTACCAGTCCGTCTCAGAGGCAAGGGTGGCAGTCCCGTACTGGTTGCCCGCGGCGCTCGAGGTGATGTCCTCTTCAAAGGCGGATCCCTCCGCCGTCTGCGCGCGCGGCGTGTACGGGACGCCCGCGCTGCTTCCAGGCGTCACCGCGCCGGGCGCGGGAGACGCCACCAGGGCCGCGAACACCAGCTCGCCCGCGCCCACGGCGCCCGTCGCACCGGTGTCAACGGCCGCTCCATCGGGAGCGCGCGCCGCGACCATCTGGTCCAGCGAGCCGGCGAGCGCGACGCCCGAATACTCGGCGACGGTTCCCTGCAGGTAGGCGGTCGAAGAGACGGAGACGGTGATCGTCATCCCGCCGGGTGCCGCCTGGCTGTCCTCGCGGTAATAGAGGGCGATGTCACCCGTGTCATCCAGGAAGGTCAACGACTTGGGCGCCCGCGTCCAGGCGCCGTTCACGTTGTCCGACACCTGGACCCGCTCGGGGGCATTGTACTGAGCAAACCACCCGACCAGCAGGTCCCCCTGGGCAACCGGGCCGCTGAGCGTGACGGTGACCGAGGGGACTCGCGCGGTCGAGAACGCGGCTCCCTGAACGAAGGTCGGGGTGGTCGATTGGGCGACCGCCGGGCGTGGAAGTAGAGCGGCGAGGGTGGCAATCCAGGCAAGGGCCGCAGTGGGCAGAGCCGAAGGGAAAGGTTTCATGGTGGTCCCCTGCGGCGCCGTCGCGGGGGCGGCGGGGGCGGCGAAGGCGGCGACCAGGCGCGGGGCCACGCCGCTGGGTCGCATCTGCCCACCCATAGCATCGCCGCGTCGGCGCGCACTCCCCTCCCTCTCCCCTCCCTCTCGACCTGCCCCTCACGCCTGGCGGGATGCGGGAGGCGCTGGCGGGTGCCCCGGTGGGCGAGCCGTCAGTCGCGTCTACGCCCCCCGTGCGCTACAACCGCCCGGGAGGTGGGGTCATGACCGCAGGCGAGGACATCTACGGCAGCGCGGAGCATCTCGCCTTTCGCGACACGGTCCGGAAGTTCGTCCAGACAGAGCTGGTGCCGCGCGCGCGCGAGTTCGACCAGCTGGGCCGGATCGACAAGTCGCTCTACCGGAAGATGGGCGAGCTCGGCCTGCTCGGCATCCGCTGGGATCTGCGCGACGGCGGGCAGGGCCTCGATTACTCCTACCACGCGGTCTTCCTCGAGGAGCTCGCCCTCTGCGACAACGCCGGAGTGGCGATGGGCATCAGCGTGCAGACCGACATGGCCACGCCGGCACTCGCCCGCTTCGGGAGCGACGAGCTCAAGCGCCGCTACCTGACGCCCGCCATCCGCGGCGAGCAGGTGGGCGCCATCGCGGTGACCGAGCCCGGCGCCGGCTCCGACGTCGCCGGCATCAAGACGCGCGCCGTCCGCCACGGCGACGAGTGGGTGATCAACGGCTCCAAGATGTACATCACCAACGCCGCCACCGCCGACTGGCTCTGTCTGCTCGCGGTCTCGGACCCGGAGGCCGGCTACGGCGGCTTTTCCCAGATCATCGTCCCCACCGGCCGGCCGGGCATCAGCTACCAGCTGCTCGACAAGATCGGCAACAAGGGCTCGGACACCGGCCTCTTCTTCTTCGAGGACGTACGGGTCCCCGTGTCGAACACCATCGGCGACCCGCACCGCGGCTTCCAGCAGCAGATGAACCAGTTCCAGGACGAGCGGATGGTGCCGATCGTCATGGCGCCGGTGGTCTCCCGCCACCTCTGGGAGGTCACCCTCAAGCACTGCCAGGAGCGCGTCGTGTTCGGCAAGCCGCTCGCCAAGATGCAGGTGAACCAGCACAAGTTCGTCGACATGATGATCCAGATCACCGCCGCCGAGGCGTTCGCACGCCGCTGCATCCGCCAGATGGCACGCGGCGAGGACGCCACGCTCGACATCTCGATGGCCAAGGTCTTCTGCACCGCCGTCGAGCAGTTCGTCGCGACCACCTGCGTGCAGCTCTTCGGCGGCGCGGGCTACTGCTGGGAGAACCCCGCCGCGCGCGCCTTCGTCGACTCGCGGCTGATCAGCATCGGCGGGGGCGCCGACGAGGTGATGAAGCAGGTGGTGGCCAGGATCCTCCAGGTCTGATGCCCGCCGCGCTCTACGAGCTGCGCGGCGACGCCGCCTGGATCACGCTCAACCAGCCCGAGCGGCGGAACGCGCTCTCCGATGCGCTGGTCGCCGAGCTCCGCCAGCACCTCGCCACGGCGCTCGCCGCGCCGGAGGTGCGGGCCGTCGTCCTCACCGGCGCCGGGCCCGCGTTCTGCGCCGGCGCGGACCTGAAGAGCGGGGGCATCGGCGCCGCCGACCATCCGTTCGTCGAGGTGCTGAGGACGATCTGGGAGGCGCCGAAGCCCATCGTCGGGCGCATCAACGGCCACGCCTTCGGCGGCGGCGTCGGTCTGGTTGCGGCGTGCGACCTGACGGTCGCCGCCGACTCGACGCTGTTCGCCTTCAGCGAGGTCCGCGTCGGCGTCATCCCGGCGATGATCTCCGTCCTCTGCGTCCGCAAGCTCGGCGTCCAGCAGGCGATGTGGCTCTTCCTGACCGGCGAGCGCTTCTCCGCGGCGCGCGCCGTCGAGCTCGGCCTCGTCCACCGCGCCGTCCCGGCGGCCGCGCTCGACGCGGCGGTCGAGGAGGTGCTCGGCCTCGTCCGGCTCGGCGGGCCGAACGCCGTCCGCGAGGCGAAGCAGCTCGTCCGGCGCATCCCCGAGCTCTCGGTGGAGGAGGGTTTCCGCTGGACGGCCGCGAAGAGCGCCGAGCTCTTCGCCTCGGAGGAGGCGGCCGAGGGCATGCGCGCGTTCGTCGAGAAGCGGCCGCCCCGCTGGGCGGCGAAGTCGTGAGCGAGCCGGACGTCCTCCGCATCGCGAACGCGAGCGGCTTCTACGGCGACCGGCTGAGCGCCGCACGCGAGATGGTGGAGGACGGGCCGATCGACGTCCTCACCGGCGACTACCTCGCCGAGCTCACCCTCATGATCCTCTACCGCGATCGGCTGAAGGATCCCGCGGCGGGCTTCGCGCGCACCTTCCTCCGGCAGCTCGAGGAGGTGCTCGCCACGTGCGTCGCCCGCGGCATCAAGGTCGTGGTGAATGCCGGCGGGCTCAACCCCGCCGGCCTCGCCGCCCGCACCGAGGAGCTGGCCGGGCGCCTCGGCGTCACGGCGCGCGTGGCCTACGTCGACGGGGACGACCTCCTGCCGCGGCTCCCGTCGCTCCGGGCAAGCGGCCTCGAGCTCCACCATCTGGACAAGGGCATCCCGCTCGCGGCCCTCGACCGGCCGGTCGTGACCGCCAACGCCTACCTCGGCGCCTGGGGCATCGTCGAGGCGCTCCGCCGCGGCGCCGACATCGTCATCTGCCCGCGCGTCACCGACGCCGCGCTGGCGCTCGGGCCCGCGGCCTGGAAGTTCGGCTGGGCGCGCGACGACTGGGACCGGCTTGCCGCCGGAATCGTCGCCGGTCACACGATCGAGTGCGGCGCCCAGGCGACCGGCGGCAACTACGCCTTCTTCCAGGAGGTCCCGGACCTCGCGCACCCGGGCTTCCCCATCGCCGAGATGCGTCCCGACGGCACGTTCGTCGTCACCAAGCATCCCGGGACGGGCGGCCTCGTCTCGGTCGGCACCGTGACCGCGCAGCTCCTCTACGAGATCCAGGGGCCGCGCTACCTGAATCCCGACGCCACCGCGCGCTTCGACTCGATCCGGCTCGCGGACGACGGGCCCGATCGGGTGCGCGTCTTCGGGGTGAAGGGCGAGCCGCCGCCGCCGACCACCAAGGTGTGCATCAACTACCTCGGCGGGTACCGGAACACGGTGACCTTCGTGCTCGCAGGCCTCGACGTCGAGGAGAAGGCACGCCTCGCCGAGGAGACCCTCTGGCGCCTTGTCGGCGGCCGCGATCGCTTCGCGCAGACCAGCGTCGAGCTCGTCCGCTCCGACCGTCCCGACCCGCGTGCGCACGACGATGCGTTCGCCTACCTGCACGTGACCGTGAAGGATCCGGATGCGGCGCGCGTCGGGCGGGCCTTCAGCAACAAGGCGATCGAGATGGCGCTCGCCAGCTACCCCGGCTTCTTCGTGACCGCGCCCCCGGCCGATGCGTCGCCCTACGGCGTCTACTGGCCCGCGCTGGTGCCGTCAGACCTGCTCGAGCACCGAGTGGTGATCGGCGGCGAGACGATCCCCGTGCCACCGGTCGCGGTCCCGCCTGGCCGCCACGAGGCGCGGGTGCCGGCCGTCGAGGTTCCGGCTGCGCCGACGGGGCCGACGGAGCGGGTGCCTCTTGGCGGGCTCTTCGGCGCGCGCTCGGGCGACAAGGGCGGGAACGCCAACGTCGGCGTGTGGGCGCGGAGCGGCCCGGCGTACGCCTGGCTCGAGCGCGAGCTCGATGTCGAGCGCTTCCGCGCGCTCGTCCCGGAGTCGGCGGGCCTCCCGGTCGAGCGTCACGCGCTCCCGAACCTCTGGAGCCTCAACTTCGTCGTCCACGGGCTCCTCGGCGACGGCGTCGCCTCGTCGACGCGCACCGACCCGCAGGCGAAGAGCCTCGGCGAGTACCTGCGCGCCAGGCTGATCGACGTCCCGCGCGCCCTGCTCCCCGGCTGAGATCTCGACCGCGGTCGTCGGGGCCACGACGGCCGCTTCCCGCGCACCAGACCCGCGGCCAGCCCGGAGTGTTGCTGTGCGGCAGCCTTGCGGAACCCGCACCGTAGGCGCCGTGAGCCTCTCCCGAGCGAGTCGCACGGGGCACGATGCCGGCCAGCTCGCAAAGCTTGCATGGACACAAATCTTGCAAATCGCCAACCCACGCACTGCTGATCCATCCGTACGATACCCATGGCGTAGCGCTTGCTCAGCGCGCACGATCCGCGCGGCTCTCAGGCCTGGCCGCGGATGATGCAGCGGGCGCTGGGCGCATGACCCGTCGCACCGCAAGGAAGACAGCATGGTGAATGAGCGCGGCAGGACAGACGCCCCTTCGAGGCTCCTGAAGACGGGGGTGCACACGTTGATCCTCGCCGTGTTGTGCGCGGCGCGTCTGGCCGAAGCGGACTCGGCCACGGTGTCCACCGACAAGCTCGACTACCCGCCCGGGCAGACCGTCGTCATCACCGGCTCCGGCTGGGCGCCGGGGGAGGCCGTCTCGCTCCTCCTCGAGAGAGACCCCCTGACCCACGCAAACCAGGTCTTCTTCTCCCTGGCCGATTCCGGCGGCTCGCTCTCCGACAGCGAGTACGTCGTCCAATCCTACGACCTGGGCGTCACGTTCACGCTGACCGCGACGGGTCTCACGTCGGGCAACGTCGCGCGGGCGACCTTCACGGACGGATCGTGCGGCGACGGTGCCGTGAATTCCTCCGGCGAAGAGTGCGACGAGGGAGCGGCGAACGGCTCGGCCAGCTCCTGCTGCAACGCGAACTGCAAGTTGAAGTCGGCGGGCACGGTCTGCCGCGCCTCGGCGGGCACCTGCGACGTGGCCGAGACGTGCAACGGCGCGAACGGCGCGTGCCCGGCGGACGCTTTTCTCCCCGCGAGCACGGTGTGTCGCGCCGCCGCCGGCGACTGCGACGTGGCCGAGAGCTGTCCCGGCAACGGCCCCAACTGCCCCGCGGACGCGAAGAAGGCGAGCGGCACGGTCTGCACCGACGACGGCAACCCCTGCACGGCCGACACCTGCGACGGCACGCAAGTAACCTGCCAGCACCCCGCCGGCAACGCGGGGGCGGTGTGCCGGGCGGCGGCCGGGGCCTGCGACGCGGCCGAGACCTGCACGGGCACCAGCACGGCGTGCCCGGCCGATGCCAAGAGCCCGGCCGGCACGGTCTGCCGCGCCTCGGCGGGCACGTGCGACGTCGCCGAGACCTGCGACGGCGTCGGCAACAGCTGTCCCGCCGACGGCTTCCAGGCCGCGAGCGTCGTCTGCCGCGCCGTCGGCGGCGAGTGTGACGTGGCGGAGAGCTGTCCCGGTAACGGTCCCAACTGCCCGGCCGACGCGAAGAAGGCGAGCGGCACGGCCTGCACCGACGACAGCAACCCCTGCACGACCGACACCTGCGACGGCACGCACGCCACCTGCCAGCACCCCGCGGGCAATGCGGGGGCCGTGTGCCGGGCGGCGGCCGGGGCGTGCGACGTGGCCGAGACGTGCACGGGCGCCAGCACGGCGTGCCCGGCCGATGCCAAGAGCCCGGCCGGCACGGTCTGCCGCGCCTCGGCGGGCACCTGCGACGTCGCCGAGACCTGCGACGGCGTCGGCAACAGCTGTCCCGCCGACGGCTTCCAGTCCGCGAGCGTCGTGTGTCGCGCCGCCGCCGGCGAGTGCGACGTGGCGGAGAGCTGTCCCGGGAACGGCCCCAACTGCCCCGCGGACGCGAAGAAGGCGAGCGGCACGCTCTGCACCGACGACGGCAACCCCTGCACGACCGACACCTGCGACGGCACGCAAGTGACCTGCCAGCACCCCGCGGGCAACGCGGGGGCCGTGTGCCGGGCGGCGGCCGGCGCCTGCGACGTGGCCGAGACGTGCACGGGCGCCAGCACCGCGTGCCCCGCGGATGCCAAGAGCCCGGCCAGCACGGTCTGCCGTGCCTCGGCAGGCACCTGCGACGTCGCCGAGACCTGCGACGGCGTCGGCAACAGCTGTCCCGCCGACGGCTTCCAGTCCGCGAGCGTCGTGTGTCGCGCCGCCGCCGGCGAGTGCGACGTGGCGGAGAGCTGTCCCGGCAACGGCCCCAACTGCCCGGCGGACGCGAAGAAGGCGAGCAGCACGGCCTGCACCGACGACGGCAACCCGTGCACGACCGACACGTGCGACGGCACGCACGTCACCTGCCAGCACCCCGCGGGCAACGCGGGGGTGATGTGCCGGGCGTCGGCCGGGGACTGCGACGTGGCCGAGACCTGCAACGGCACGAGCACCGCCTGTC
>VBKF01000191.1 GCA_005888095.1 Deltaproteobacteria bacterium
CGGCGACATGATCTATCCGGACGGTGCAGCGGTCGACTTCGACCCCGCGTTCTTCGCGCCCTATGCGGACCTGATCCGGCAGCTCGTCCTCTGGCCGTGCCTCGGCAACCACGACTTTGCAGCCGCCGCCGGCCAACCCTGGCGGAACGCCTTCTTCACGCCCGCCAACAACCCCGCCGGCAGCGAGAACTACTACTCGTTCGACGTCGGCAATGCACACATCGTGGTGCTCAACTCGAACGAGCGCACCGTGCCGGGGAGCCTGCAGTACACCTTCCTCGACCACGACCTCGCCTCGACCTCGGCCCGGTGGAAGCTCGTCTTCTTCCACCACACCATCTACTCGAGCGGCACCACCCACGGCAGCAACCTCGTCATTCGCGCCAACCTCGTGCCGCTCTTCGACGCCCACGCCGTGGACATGGTGCTCATGGGGCACGAGCACAACTACGAGCGCACGCTGCCGCTGCGGGCCAATCAGGTCGTCGCCCCGGGAGCCGGCACGGTCTACGTCACGACGGGCGGCGGAGGGAAGAACCTCTACCCGTTCGGCCCGCTCAGCCACTTCACGGCCCACGCGGAGTCGGTGCACCACTTCGTACGCATCGCGGTCGACGGCGACTCGCTGACCGAGGAGATGATCGACGTCGACGGGACCGTCGGGGACTCGACCACGCTGGTCAAGGGCCCCGGGAGCACCACCTCGACGACCACGACGAGCAGCACGACCACCACGACGATCGCCGGTTCGACCACGACCTCCACGACGCTCCCGCCGCCTCCCGCCGCAGCGTGTGACCCCGGTACCTGCGACGACGGCAACCCCTGCACCCTGGACACCTGTGCGCCGGGCGAGGGCTGCCGTCACGACCCGGTCGACCTGGCGGCGCTGCGCGCCAGCGTCGAGAGCGGGTTCACGGTCGGGGCGTGCGTCGGCCAGCCCGTGCCGGCCCTCGTCACGGCGTTGCTGCGGCAGGCGCACGGGCAGGTCGAGCGGGCCGCGCACACCACGAGCCCCGTCCGGGCGCGCCGCCTCCTGGGGCGGGCACTCCAGCGCCTGCGAGGGAGCGGCCGCCGCGCCTCGGTCGCCGCCAGACGGGGGCGCATCTCGGCGTCGTGCGCGGCAGGACTCGGGGCCCAGATCCGCACGGCCGAAGATCGTGGCGCGTGCCTGGAGCCGTCGCCTTGACCGCGCCGCACCAGGGAGCCGAGGACGCGGCGAGTCCTCCGCGACGGGCGATCGGAGCCCCGCACGAGGCGCTCCGTCGACCGTGGCTCTGCGGGCTCGCGGTCTCGCTGGTCACCCTCCTCGCCGCGCCATCGGCGGGAGCCACGACGCTCACCCGCGGGCCATACCTGCAGCTCCTCACCCCCAGCTCGGTCACGATCGTCTGGAACACCGATACACCTGCCGCCTGCTCCCTCGCCATCCGACCGGCCGACGGCACGGGCGGCAGCGTGATCCAGGGCGGGACCGACACGGTCTGCGCCATCGCCGTCGATGGTCTCAGTAGCGGGACGTCGTACGCGTACACGCCGCGCGCCGATGACGTGCCGCTCGGCGACGAGTCGCTCTTCCGGACGGACGACCCGAATCGATCCAGGTACACCTTCCTCGTGCTCGGAGACTCGGGCTCTGGCGGCCACGATCAGCTCTCGGTGCGCGATGCGATGCTCAAGACCCCGGTCGACTTCCTCATCCACACCGGGGACATGATCTACGAGGATGGTCTCCCCGAGGACTTCAACCCCGAGTTCTTCAATCCCTACCGGGAGCTGCTCCGACACTACGTGTTCTGGCCGACGCTCGGGAATCACGACGTGCACACCGACGATGGCGCCCCCTGGCGGGCCGCCTTCTACACCCCGGCGAACAACCCCTCGGCGAACGAGAACTACTACTCCTTCGACTTCGGCACCGCCCACGTGGCGGTGCTCAACAGCAACAACCTGACCAACCCGGGCTCACCACAGTACCTGTTTCTCGACCAGGATCTGGCGGCGAGTACGGCGCTGTGGAAGTTCGTCGTCTTCCACTACCCGGCCTATTCGAGCGGGTTTCATGGCAGCAACCTCACCATTCAGGCCAACTTGCTGCCGCTCTTCGACAAGTACGGCGTCGACATCGTCCTCACCGGGCATGATCACGACTACGAGCGCACCCGGCCCCTCATGGACAACAAGCCGGCGGTGCCGGGGACGGGGACCGTCTACATCGTGACCGGCGGCGGCGGCAAAGATGCCCGCCCGGTCGGCAGCAACTGGTTCACCGCCTATTCGGAGTCGGTCGTGCACTTCACGCGGGTGACGATCGACGGCACTACGCTGATCGAGCAGATGATCCGCGAGGACGGTACGGTGGGGGACTCGATGATGCTCGTGAAGGGGGCGCCGCCGCCCCTCCCCCGCTGCGGGGACGACCTGGTCAACCAGCCGGGGGAGCAGTGCGACGGCGCCGACCACCCGGCCTGTCCGGGCGCGTGCCTGCCCGACTGCACCTGCGCGCCGGTGTGCGGCGACGGCCACGCCGACCCACCGACGGAGGCCTGCGACGGCAGCGACGACGCCGCCTGTCCCGGGCTCTGCCTCTCCGATTGCCGTTGCGGGGACCCGTCGCGCTTCATGACGCTCGTCCCGGTGGCAGACACCTTCATCGACGCCGTGGACCGGGCCGTGGCGTGGGATCACGGCATCGCTCCCCTGCTCAGCGTGAACCAGAGAGCCGCCTTCGCGTACCTCAAGTTCGACGTCCCGTCGCTGCCGGGCCCGGTCACCGCCGCTCGCTTGACCGTCGTTGCCAACAGCGCGTCACCCGACGGCGGGACCATCTATCCGGTGCGCGACTCGAGCTGGCCCGAGGGGAATCAAACCGGGCTGGGCGCGACGAGCGCGGCGGGGCCCGGTCTCAAGTGGGTGGACGTCGACACCGACGGCAATGGCGTCGTCGACCTTCGCGACACCTCGCCCTACGTTCCGGACTTCACGGACGCCGTCGGCGGAATCGGCGCCGTGGTCGTGGGGGGCACCTACAGCGCCGATGTGACCCCGGCCTTCCGGGGCGGACCCGGCACGTACACGTTGACGATCAAGAACGACAGCCAGAACGGAACCCTCTACTTCTCGCGCGAGACGTCGCAGGGCCCCGAGCTCCGTCTCGAGCTCGGGGCTCCCGGGATCACGTCCACCACGACGACGACCAGCACGACGGCACCGGTGCCCACGACCTCGACGACCACTGCGGAGACCGCGACCTCCACGACGACGAGCTCGACGACCACGAGCGAGCCGCCGACGACGAGCACGACGTCGACCAGCCTTCCGCTGGCCACGACCACGACCCTCCCGGGCTGCGATCCCAACGTCCCGTCCAGCTGCGATGACGGCGACGCCTGCACGGCGGACGCCTGCGACGCCGATGGCCAATGCCATCACGTCGCCGTCGTCGGCCTCGACGGGGTCAGCTGCCGCGTCGAGACGCTCGCGGACGCGCTGCAGGGGGTTTCCCCGGCCGACGTCGGGAGCGCGAGGGTGCGGCGGCGGCTCGCGGCGCGCGTCCGCGCCGTGCGTACGGCACTGCTCGCCGCCCGCTCCACCCGCGGGCGGCGCGCCGCCGACGACCTGGCGCGCACCCAGAGACTTCTCGCCGGCCTCGGCCGTCAGGTCGACCGGCTCGAAAGGCAGGGGACCCTCGCGCGTCCGGTCGCGGATCGAATGCTCGCGCTCACCGCAAGCGCGGAGCGGGAGCTCCGTCCGCTGCGGGGGGCGCGAGACACGAAATGATTTCGCAGGAGGATCGCTGCGCCGATTTCCGCCTCACGTCCTGGGGCTGCTCCTGATCGTCCCGCCTGCGCCCGTCCTCCCGGAGGAGTCCGGTCCGGACCACAGCGTCGTACCCCCGGCGGCGTCCCGACCGGCCGGGCAACGGGGCGGAGGCATTCCAATCCTCGCGTTCAGGTTCGCCGAGAGCGCCGCGCCGGACCTACGACGGCGGTGCGGCCCAAATCGCGCGTGAGGTAACGCGTCGGCCGAATCGCCGGAGAGCGCGCGTACTCCTTCTAGCTATCAGGAGCGCGACTCGAGATGGAATCCTCCGCGCGCGCCGCGCGCGCGGCCGAGCGAAGCGAGCGGGGAGTGAGGACACGGCGGGCTTCGCCCGACGGGGCGAGGGGCGGAGCCCCTCGCTGATTTAGCGCGATCCCTGGACCCGGCGTGCGGCTTCGGGGAGAACGGCTCCCTCCTGCCGGAAGCGGCGCGCCCAGTACTGCTCCCACAGGCCGGAGGTCTTGAGCTTCCGGAGCTGCAGCACGCGCGCCGCACCGGCCGTGCCTCCGTCTCGCCCGGCCCGCCGGAACCGCCGGCGCAGCGGCTCTTCTCCTTCCGCCCGCGCCGGACCGATGGCGGCCTGGATGTGCTCGCTCTCCGCTTCCAGCAGCCGCTGGATCTGCCGCCCGCTGATCCCGATGCCGGCGACGTGCCGCAGGACGTCCGCCGCGCGCTCGTACGGGAGGTCCGCGCTCAGGTAGAGGACCTGCTCGCGGACGGCGGCGGTGTACTCGGTGCCCTCGGCGAGCCCGATCCACTCGTCGAGCGGCCGGCGGACCGTGCCGCAGGGCGCGCACCCGTAGCGCGCGCGCCGGACCGCGAGCGACCCGAACACGGTGACGATCCGCCGCATCGTTCTCCCGCGGCTTCGCATCGGCGCGCAGCAGGTCGGGCAGAGGATCGGAGCCGCGAGGAGCGCCTTCTCCACCTCGCCGAGCGACGTCCGCAACGCGCGCAGCAGCGCCTGGCGCGCCTCGCGGCGGATGTCGCGCTGCAGGTCGTAGAACGTGGCGCTCTGGAGGTCGAGCGTGATGCGGAAGGAGATCTCGACAGGGAGGGTGAGCGGGGTCGGCATGGCCGTCGGCGGCTGCAGGAGCAACGGCCATGCCGCCGCCGGCGGCGGGAAAGGCTCGCGTTTCCCGGCGCTTCGCCGGCCGCGCGGGAGCGCGTGCCGCAGCGGCGCGAGGTGCGGGCGCCCGCCGACGCGGCGGTGCAAGGTCTCCACCGCACGGCGGACGGGCGGCCAGGCACAGCAGGCGCCGCCTCACACGCTGCGGCGATGGGCCTGGGCAGCTATCTTGCTGTCACCAGGTCGGGGTACGTCACTAGCTCGACGCCGGTGGCCCTCAGCGCCTCACGGACGCGCGGGCTCACGAGCGCGGCCACCTCGCGCGCATGGTCGTACCCGCGCTGATGCGGAGCCAGCGCCGCGGGCTGCGCCTCGGCCGGGTGGCAGTAGATCTCGTGCACGCCCGGCGGCAAGGCCGCGATGACCGAGAGGAGATAGCGCTCGTCGACGTGCCCGGTCTGGTGCATGCCGTAGACCCGGTCCGCGGTGACGATACCGGCCCGCCGCAGGCGCGACGCGGACCAGGCCGCGAGCGCGCGGAAGACGAGCCCCTCGCCGACCTTCCGCGGGAGGCTCGTGCGATCGTAGCGGAGCGCGCTGCCGAGGCTCTCGCGCGACAGGCGGAGCGCGCGGATGCCGTAGCGCGGGGCGAGCTCGAGGAGCAGGGGAAGGATCATCGGGTGGAGGTGAATGTTCACGTGCCCGTCGACGTGTGCCAGGCGGAGCCCGGTTGCCTCGAACGCCCGGAGCTGCGCCTCGATCTCGTGCCGCAGCTCCGCGCGACCGCCCCGTTGTGCGACGGCGAGCCACGCGTAGCGCAGCCCGGCCAGGACCGGCTGATCGGGGAACGCGCCCGGCGCCGCGAGCAGGCGCGGGATCTCGCCGGGCGCCGACGCGGGCCGGCCCTGGACGAGCACCAGGTGCAGGCCGACCGCCAGGCGAGGATGCGCGCGCGCCAGCGCCACCGCCTCTTCCACCGCGTCGCCGGTCACCATGAGGCTCGCGCTGGTCAGGATGCCGTCGCGGTGCGCGCGCACGATTGCGGCGTTCACCTCGGGCGCGGCGCCGAAGTCGTCGCCGCTGACGACGAGCCGCCGCCGTCCGGTCACGGCCGCGCGCCGAGCGCCTCGATCGGGGGCAGCGGCCCGACGCCCGCCATCTGGAGGTCCCGCACCGTGACCACGAGCTCGTCGAGGCGGGCGGCGATCGCATCGGGGCTGTCGAGCGGCAGGATGACGCCCTCGTGCGCGCCCCGATCCCGCAGCCAGGCGGCGACGATCGCCGTGCCGTCGACGTCGGCCCGCCCGAGCGGCGCATCCTGGTAGCGCGCGAACCGCTCGCGCACGAGTGCCGCGGCGGCGATCAGGTCCGCCGTCGCGGTGAGACGCACCTCCACGGCGAGGCGGCCGCCGAGCACGGCGTAGAGGATCGCCGCCTCGCGCGTCTCGGCCGGGACGAGGACGACGAAGTTCTGGCGCGTGACCACCCACGCGAGCTGCCGCTGCCGGCGGCGCAGCGATTCGAGCAGGTCGATGTCCCGCTGCGCCTGGGCGGCCGCCTCGAAGCGCAGCTCGGCCGCCAGCACGTCGCGCCTGGCCGTGAGCCAGGCGAGCGGCAGGTCGTCGCGGCCGTCGAGGAACGCGAGGCAGGCGTCCACCTGCGCGCGGTACGCTGCCTCGTCGACCTGAGCCGCACACGGCGCCGTGCACGCGCCGACCTGACCCGAGAGGCAGGGGGTCACCTCGGGCGCCGGGTGCAGGCGTCCGGCGCACGTCCGGAGCTTGAACACGCGTCCCAGGACGGCGAGCGCCCGCTCCGCGGCGGCGAGGCTCGCGAAGGGACCGAGGTAGGTCGCCCGGTCGGCCGCGAGGCGCTCGGTGGCCCACAGGCGCGGGAATTGACTCTGCACGCCGAGCTTCAGGAAGCCCACCCGGGGCAGCCCGCGCCGCTGCCGGTTGTAGGGCGGCTTCAGCTCGCGGATCTGGCGCGCCTCGAGGAGGGAGGCGGCGAGCTCGGAGCCAGTCTCCGTCACCCGAAACTCGTAGACGTGGCGGATCAGGTCGAGGACGCGCGGCGAGTGGCCGCGGGCGTTCGTGAAGTAGGCGGCCAGCCGCTCGCGCAGCCGCCGCGCCTTGCCGACGTAGAGCAGGCGGCCATCCCGGCCGAGCAGGTGGTACACGCCCGGAACGGCGGGCACGTCGTCGAGCCGAGCTCGCGGGACGTGGACGACGAAGGGCCGTCCGTCGGCGGCACTGCGCTGGAAGTCGAGGAGCTGATCCAGCCTGTCGATGCCGCGCTCCCGCAGCCGCTCGAGGAAGACGCAGAGGATCTCGGCCGCGATCTCGGCGTCGGGCAGCGCGCGATGGCGGCCGACGCAGCCGATGCCGAGCCTGGCCGCCACGGCGTCGAGCGAGCGGCGGCGGCTCTCGGGCAGGAGACGTCGCGCCAGGCGAATGGTGCAGAGGACGGGAGCGTCGAGTGGCGCGCCCGCCGCGCGCAGGTGGCCCAGGTCGAAATCGGCGTTGTGCGCCACGAGCACGGCGCCCCCGGCGAATTCGACGAAGCGCGGCAGGACCTCGGCCAGGGGTGGCGCCGCAGCGACCATCGCGTCGGTGATCCCCGTGAGCCGCGTGACGAAGGGCTGGATCGGCCGGCTCGGGTTGACGAGGCTCACGAAGCGATCGGTGAGGCGCCCGCCCGCCACGCGGGCCGCCCCGATCTCGATGATCCCGTCGGGCCCCGGGGCTCCGCCGGTCGTCTCGAGGTCGACGACCACGAACTCGACCTCGGCGAGCGGCCGCCGGAGCCCGTCGCAGGCCCGGACGCGCCAGCGCTGCTCGACGGGGTCGAAGCGGAAGCGCGGGTCCGCGCCGAGCAGTGCGGCCAGGAACCGGTCCCCGAAGTCCGGGTCGCGTCCGCGGGCGACGAAGACGAGGTCGAGCAGCTCCGCGGCCGTCGCTCCCGCGGGGCGGCCGGCCAGGTAGTC